>JAAZCS010000003.1 GCA_012513125.1 Treponema sp.
GGCGTGTAGATTGGCCGATGAGATGGAACGAAGAAAAAGTTGTATTTGAACCGGGTGGAAAGGATCATATCAGTCCGGGCGGAAGTTATGATACTGCAAAATTAGTTTCAAAAAGAATTTATGATTTGCATGCAACAATTACTATGCGATATGATTTTGTAAATTTGAAAGGTGTTCCTGGAAAAATGTCTTCATCAAAAGGAAAAGTTATTGCTCTTCCTGACGCACTTGATATTTATCAGGCTGAAGTTCTACGCTATATTTTTGCCGGAACAAGACCTAATACAGAATTTGCTATTTCTTTTGATCTTGATGTTCTTAAAGTTTATGAAGATTATGATAAAACAGAGCGTATTGTTTTTGGAATTGATAAAGCAAAGAATGATGAACAATTCAATAAAGAAAAACGAATCTATATGCTTAGTCAGATTGATGGTAGCATTCCAGAACAAATTCCATATCAAATTACTTTCAGAATGTTAACTACATTGTTACAGATTTTTTCTGGTGATATTGATAAAGTAATTGCTTATTTGAAAGATGTAAAACCTGAACAGGAAGAAAGATTGCGTCGCCGTTGTGCTTGTGCTTGGTTCTGGATTTTGAACAGTGCTCCTTCATGTGCGGAAGATTTCTGTTTTTCAATTTCGGAAAATGGATTTAAAGCAGATTTATCTGATGATTTATTAAAAGCAGTTCAAAGAGTAAAAAATGAAGTTGTTCCAAAGATGGATAGCTTCCAGACTGATAAAGATTGCCAGCAATCTATGTATGATATTGCCACAGAAATGGGAATTGAACCAAAATCATTGTTTACAGCCATGTATAAAGCTTTGGTTGGCAAGGAACAAGGTCCAAGACTTGGCAGTTTTATGCGAATTATTGGAAAAGAAAGACTTGCTTCAATTTTGAAAGTATACTAATACAAATAATCAAGAAGTTTTATTGTAAAAAAAATGTTTTGTGTGGTAAACTTGTACAGTAGGTGAACGTGATTTGTGGATAGCAATTGAATAAAAAAGAGAGTTTCGCGTTTAATTATTTTATATAAAGGGCATATTCATGAAGTTACGTAGTAAATTTTCTATAATTATTGGATTAACAATTTTATTTGTTGTTATCCTCACTTCTGTATCATTTAGTGGTACAAAAAAGCTTCAGGAAATGAAGAATTATCAATATAGACAGACTCAAACTCAAGTTCAATTAACTAGTGTAATTAATTATTTGAACCAAGTTGATATGTGGGGCATAAATATATCAACTGCGTACAATGACTGGACAGAAAAAATAAATCAACTTGATAATGATTTTAAATATCTTATGGAAGATGAAGTAATTAACAATTTTACAGACGAGCTAAAATTGAATATTTCTTCAATTTTGCAACTTTGGGAATCAACAAGAGAAGTACTAAAAAAAATTGATCAACCAATGCAAGATATTCAAAAAGTAAAAAAATTAACTCATAGGGAAGATGTGAATTTATATGCAAACGGAATCCGTTCAACATATGAAATGTCACCAAATAATCCTGATATTGTCCGTCTTTATGAACTTGTACTTGTAATTCATTCACAATTAGGCGAAATAATGAGAAAAGAGGCATCTCTAGAATTGCTGAATGAATCTTGTTCAAAGCAAATTGTAAGTATTATTTCGGATCAAGATAATTTCTTTAGAGTTGTTTCAGTTTTGGTAGCTATTTTTTCATGTTTTATTCTTTCAATTTTAATTGCGTTCTTAACTAACGGTATTTCAAAAAGAATAATTAAAATTAGAGATATGACTTCAATTTTATCTAATAAGAACTTTACAGAAAGCCTTGATTTGAGCGGAAGCAATGAAATGCAATCTTTAATGAAAAATATTAACAACATGGTCAATCAATTAAATGATTTTTTCATTATCGTAAAAAAAACAGCGTCAAAGGCAATAAGTTCTGGTTATTCAATTACAGATTCTGCAAACAGCACTGCCGCTGCAACATATGAAATAGATACTAATATTGATAATATTTCCAAACAGTTTGAGAACATTAAAAATGCTGTTAATAATTCAATAGCAGTAATTTCTGAAATGAACGTGCATATTGATACTTTAGTTTCGAATAATCAAAGGCAGACAGTCTCAATTGAAGATACAAATAAAGCCGTAAATGAAATTGTAAAAACGCTTGAAGTGATGAATACAATGTCAGTTGAAAAGACAAAAAGTGCTGAAGAAATGAACGAATTGGTCGAAGATGGAGATGCAAAAATCGCATCAACAGGTGCAATTCTAAATCAAATTTCGAGTCAACTTGATGAAATTAGGGAAGTAGTCACAATTATTAATTCCGTAGCAGAACAAACAAACCTTCTTTCTATGAATGCAGCAATTGAATCTGCTCATGCAGGCGAGGCAGGAAAAGGTTTTGCTGTCGTTGCAGAGGAAATACGCGCTTTGGCCGAAGATACATCAGAAAACTCATTAAGAATTGCTAAAGTAATTTCAAAAATTGTTGAATCTGTAAATAGAGCAAATAATTCAAGTTTGGAAGCATCAGATTCCTTTTCTAGAATTAGTTCTCAGGCAGACGGTGTTATTAATTCTTTGCGTGATATTACAAAAGGAATTGGTACAATAGATGAACAAATGCATCAGATAAAAGTAAAATCTGAAGAAACTTCTTCTGCCGCCGATGAAATAAATACATATTGTGGAGACTTGGTATTCAAACAGAAAAAAGTTTCATCTGAAGTTGATGTAATGAATGATTTGTTCTTAGAGGCAATGTCCGCTATCAAAGAAATCAAAAATGGAACTGGTGATATTGTAAACAGAATGCGAATTGTCAGTTCTTCAAGTAAAGATAGTTATAAGAACATGATTGATTTGGAAAATGTTCTAGAGGAATTCAAGACAAAAGATGAAGTTAACGAAGCTGTAGAAAAAGCTGATTCTGAAAATGTAATTAAAACTGTTATTTCTGAGGAATTACAAAATCCAAATTTACTTGAAGAATATACAAAAGCGGTTGAACCTGTAGAAACTTCTGCATCCGATGATATTGATTTTGATTTAGAAAACATTGAAGAATATATTCCAGAATAAATAGTTCTATTTTTGATTTCTTTCTAAAGATGCAAATAAAAGAATTACAATGTATGGCATTGATAGTAACAAGTATGACGGAATCGAAGGAATGAAATTCTGTATATACAATGATAAATAGTCTGCAATACAGAAAATAAGAATAGAGATTACAATTCTGATTGTGTTTTTTCTTCCTAAATACACTGCTGCTAAAGCCATCCAACCTCGTCCGCTTGCTATATTTGAAACAAATGACGATATTTTCATTGATAATAAAATTCCTGCAATTGAAGCAAATAAAGCTGAAAGTGTCCACGAAATCATTCTGCAATTTGAAGCTGAAATTCCTTTTGCTGTTAAAACTTCACTATCACTTCCGGTTATCCGTATATAAATTCCATATTTAGTTTTAAATAAAAATAGAATTGATAGAATAACAAGAATTGTTGTAAGGAGAATAGATGTTGTTTTGTATTCAAATGTCGAAAAAGTAAAGAGTTCTGAGTAAAGAACGCCACGAGTTTTAAAAATAATCGAAGAAAGGCATGATGAAAATCCTTGAAAAAAAAGATTTAGTGCAGTTGCAGCAATAAATGCATTGGCTTTTGTCTTTTCGATAATATAAGAAAAAGCAAATGTTAACAAACTTGCAGTAAAAATCGTTAAAAAAAATCCGATGAGTTTTGATGAAGTCAAATTTGTAAATAAGAACATTAAAAATGCGGAAAAAGAAATCAAACCTTCGGTAAAAATCGCTAAAATACCTGCATATTCACTAAAAAGTGATCCAACTGATGCTAAAATAAGCGGGCATGAATTTGTCAAAATATCAATTATAAGCATTATTTTCTCCTATGTTGAAAGAATGATAATTTTGGAATTACATATGAAATAGAGATTAAGAAAATTACAATTGACTGTAAAAGACTTTCTAAATCAAAACCTAAATTTGCATTAAGTGAGATTTGCTTTGCTGAAGAAAATATTGTTCCCAAGAATAAGCTTGAAAAAATTATAAAATAAGGATTGTTTTTAGATAATATTGCTACAGATAAAGAGTTCCATCCGATTCCGGAATGAAAACCACTGTGGCATGTGTAAGATGTTCCAATAACAATTAATGCACCGCAAAGCCCATGTAAACCACCAGAAAGAATTGCAGAAATAAATGATATTTTTGTTTCAGAAAAACCTGAATAAATTGCGAATTCCTTGGATATTCCAAAAATTTGCATTTGCCTGCCTGTTTTTGTTCTTTTTATAAAAAAAGCAGTGAGTAGACAAATAAGAATTGCTAAAACAAATGAAACATTTAGTGAAGAAGGTTTTAGAAAATGTGAAAATTGAAATTGTTTTGGAATTGTTTGTGTTGCAAGAAGATTGCCTGTATTCCCTCTAAATGGGCCTCCTATAAGAC
>JAAZCS010000136.1 GCA_012513125.1 Treponema sp.
TTTCCAATTTATATCCGTTTGAAATCAATTTTTTAATATCTCGTGCTTGTGTTGATGGATTGCATGATAAATATCTAATATATGGACTTTTTGTGGTAGTTAAATAATTAATTACTTCTTTTTCTATTCCAGAGCGGGGTGGATCAATAACTATAGCATCAAATTTTCCACATGACGAAGCACAGTTTTTACACCATGAAGCGCCACTCATTCCGTAACTGGTATGCTTTTTTCCCGACATGTTTGTTTCTGCAAATACTAGTGCATCTCTATTGTGTTCAACTAGTGTTACATTCTCATATTTATCAGATAAAAATGTTGATATCGAGCCACAACCAGCGTACATATCCAAAACGTTTTTTCCTTCTGGTAATGAATTGAGAATTAACTTTATTACTTTTTCAAACACGCTCAAATTTGACTGAAAAAATCCTCTAACATCAAAAGAAATTTTCTTATTAAGCAATTCTATTTCTACAATGCTGTTATCGTTTAATATTGTTCCTGAAAAATAATGTTTTGATTTATAATTTTTAATTTCATGATTATTTTTTACAGAAGGAGTTGTTTTTTCATTGTTACAAATTATAACTTTATCCGTTCCAATGATTTTTTCACTTCCAAAAAGGTGTATTCTTCCGTTCGGGAACAACTGAGAATTTGATTTTAAATAATCGTTGATAATTGGTTCTGCACATAAACATTCATCAATTTTGATTATGTTATTTGTTGCCTTTTCTGATAATCCTCCATCAGTAAATTGGAACCTTGATCTATAATTTGTATCTTTGTCACATAATGTTTCAATCAAATTTTTTGCATCTATATTGTTTTGAGCAAATAAATCTATAAGAATATTTTTTTTCAGTTCTCTTTGATAATCTTGATTTATATGCATCATATTGCAACCACCACATTTTGTGTAATATTTGCATTTTGGTGACACACGATTGGCAGATGGTTCTTCAATAGTGATTATTTTTGCAATATCATAATCTTTTTTAGTTTCAACAATTTTTATTGTCAAAGTTTCATTTGGCATTGAATAAGGAATTAATACAGTTTTTCCATTGATTTTTGCAATTGTATTTCCATCATATAAGAAATTTTCTGTTTTTACTGTAATTTCGTTCATTCGTTTTTATCCTTTTATATAGTTTATACAAAATCATAAAAAATTGAAATAATGAAACTGATATTAGTTAATTATCAGTTTTAGTTTCATTCGTTTTGCAATGCCTTATTGACTAAAATGCATTAAGAGTAATAAAATTAACTATTGTGTTAATGCGATATGGTACTGATAAGAATGGGAGAATTGTAAAAAAAGCTGTTGTTTACACAGAAGCTGAGCATTCAATTACGAATGATAAAATAGATCCTGATGCAATTCAAATAGTAAATAGGTTAAAAGATGTTGGTTTTGTCGCTTATATTGTTGGTGGAGCGGTAAGAGATTTATTGATAGACAATAAACCGAAAGATTTTGATATAGTTACAGATGCTACTCCTTCTAAAATTAAGAAAGTATTTAGAAATTCAAGAATAATTGGCAGGCGTTTTCGTCTTGTTCATGTTGTTTTTGGAGAAAAGATTTTTGAAGTAAGTACATTTAGGTCAATTTCAGAAGGTTCTGTCGGAAATAATTTTGGAACAATTGATGAAGATGTTCAACGAAGGGATTTTTCAATTAATGCACTATATTATGATCCGATTCAAAAACAGGTTATTGATTATGTTGGTGGTGTTGAAGATATCAGAAAGCATATTTTAAAACCTGTAATACCAGTAGATAAAATATTTGTTGAAGATCCAGTACGAATGCTCAGGGCTATTAAATATTCTGCAACTGCTAATGTAAAAATTTCTTTCTCTCTTAGACATAAAATAAGAGTATCCTCAAAATTGCTATCTCAGATTTCTACTTCAAGATTAACTGAAGAATTGTTAAAAATAATCAATAGTTCTCATTCTTTTGATATTATCAATGAAGCCATAGATACAGATTTATTTATGTATTTACAGCCTGCAGCCACATCAATGATGTTTAATGATATAAAAATACAAGAAAGCTATTTTAATAATCTAAAAAAACTTGATGAATTGAATAAAAAAGCTTCCAATGCAAGACTTGGAAGCAAACTTGTTTTTCTGTTAAAAGATTTTACAGATTCACTTACAGACTGGACGAAAGAAGTAAAATCAAAATCTCCAGCGGGGGAATTATATTCTAAAACATGGCGTGAATGTAGAAATTTTATTCTGCCAATGAATCCTCAAAAGAAAGAATTGGAATTTGCGGTTAAATCTATTTTACTATCCTATGGTGTTAATATACGAATAAAAAATGAAAAGAAGAATCTAGATAAAAACAATTCAAAAGCGTGATTATTTTTGTTCTGGATATGATATTTTATCAATAATTATGCTGACATCTTCAATTAGGATACCTGTAAATGATTCGATTTTGTCTATAATATATTGTTGAAGTTTGTGGATTTTTCCAGTTAATTGTGTACCAAAAGGGGCGTCAATGGTTACAAGAAGCTTGTATCCGTGACTATTTGTTCTTATTACAATTTTATTAATTTTTACATCGCTAGCACATTCGCTTACACAATGCATTACCATTTGGGTTAATGCTGCTTATGAAATTTCTACTCTTCCTTTTTTTGAGAATTCTGGTTGCACTATAGATTTTTCAATCATTTTTCCTTTAACATTATGTTTTATTCCAAAAAGTTTGCTACCTTTACTAAAAAAATCTCTAACTGATGTTGAAAATATTTGAGGATAATTTCGCTTTATTTCAATTGAAGGAACAGGAATAACATGTTTACCTTCAATTTGTCTAGATTTTATTGCTTTTTCTATATCTTCTTTTGTTGATATTTCTTCAATATGAATTATTTTTGTAGGCTGTGGCAATTGAAGTCTCATTGCAATTTTAGAAACCATTTTTTCTGAAGTGCCTAATAATAAAATCTTTTTTATATGTGTTTTTCTGAGTACTTTGGCAACTGAGTCCCTGTGTTCTTTGTCGTCAAATAATGCAATGCGGACAGCACCCATATATGTTTTTTCTCTTTTAGCCGATCTACCTGCAACTATTTTTTCATCTTGAATTAAAAGTCCATCATCTATAATTGCATGAATTCCATATTCTTCTGCTAGTAATTTAGAACGGAAGCTTTTTCCGGTTCCACTTTCACCTACAAGTGCATAAACAGAAATATGTTTGATTTTTTGAACTATTGTCTCAAATGGGTTCATATTTATTATTATATTCTATTTTTATTGAGTCTACAAGTTTTTATAGACAAATTCCTTAAAATTGTCAGATAAATCAATTTCAACTTTTTCTGGAAGATTAAGAGGATTGTCTTTAGGAAACAATAACGCCACCGCTTGTAAAAAAAAGTCCTGATTTGAATCTTTCATTTCTATAGCTCCGTATGCAGTGTCTCCTAATAATGGATGATTATGAAATGCAGAAACAGCTCTAATTTGATGCATACGCCCAGTTTTGATTCTAAATTCTACTAATGTAATATCTTTGTCTTTATATTTTCCATATTTAAGCGGAATTACTTCTGTGTATGAATCTTTGTAGCCGTTTTCATCTTCAGAATTAACTTTTACAGTATGAAATCCGCTTTTGTTATCTTTTTCTGTTTTTATATATTCATCCCAAATCTCAGTTTTAAGAATCTTTCCAAGAATAATTCCTTTATAGTGTTTTTTAATTGAGTGATTTTGTATATTTTCAGAAAACCATCTAGCTCCTGCTAAGCTTAGGGAAAAAGTAACTAATCCTGTAGTTTTTTTATCAAGTCTGTGAAGAGGTCCAGGTACAAAAGATAGGGAGGAGTGGGTAAAATTATTTTTATAATAGGATTGAACAATTTTATCTAGAGATTTGCTATCTCCTTGTGTAAGCATATTGTAAGGTTTGTTGATAATTAATAAATCAGATGTTTGCAAAACAATAATTGAATTTAAGTCAAAATTAATGATTTCGTTTTTGTTTACAGTGATATCTGAAAGTAAAAAGTCTGCAATAGAAATTTCGTCATTTTTTTGTACATGGCAATCATTTTTGGTTTTTTTATTGTTTACTTTGATTAGTCCTTTTCTTATTGATTTATAGATATCGCCAAGAGAAATGTCTGGAATAAAGTTTCTAATAATTCTATCGATACGTCTATCATCGTCATTTATTCCGACTATGAATTTTTTATACTGCATAATCAATATTATATATAAAACTAATATTTCATTTATTGCAATAAATAATTTGTAATGATAGAATTATATTATGTTACCTACTGCCAGAGATCAAATTAGATTATTATTACTCAATCCAGTTTTTTTATCATGTGTTTTTAGTTGGCTTGGTGCTCAATTTATCAAAACAATAATAAACTTAATTTATGGAAAAATTCATTCTTATGCTCAATTACTTGAAATGCTCATATGGAAAACTGGGGGAATGCCATCAAGCCATTCTGCCTTGGTAACTTCACTTTGCACTTCTATAGCTTTTAGAGATGGAATATGTTCTGATTTATTTATTTTGTCATTATCTTTTTTTCTTGTAGTTATTAGAGATGCTTTTGGTGTTAGACGTTCAAGTGGTTTGCAATCAAAAAAAATAAATTTACTTGGAAAAGAACTAGAAGAAAAGAAAATCATAGATACATATAAACCAATAAAGGAAGTAAATGGACATTCACCGATAGAAGTTATTTTTGGATGTATTTTTGGACTTCTTGTTGGAGCTTCTTTCTCTTTATTAAATTAGCATGAAAAAATTTAAATCGTTTCTTTTTCTTATTATTATTTTTATTTCTGTATTTGGAATTTTCCTTGCTCGTGAAGTTCTTTCCATGCCGTTGTGGGATGGCTATGTAACTGTTTATTTTCCCTCTGATGTTAGTGAAAAAATTGTAACAGATATTTTTGACGCAAATCAAATTAAAAACTACATTTGTTATGATAATCAAATTCTTCCTTTACAAGATAAAAAATATACACTTCAAAGTACTTTCTACAACATAATTAGTAATACTGCAAAAGATGATTATTCACAATTGCGATATTTATTCTTTTTTGATAAAGAAAAAAACTATAAAGTTTGCTATTGTCCTCAAAAA
>JAAZCS010000137.1 GCA_012513125.1 Treponema sp.
AAAACTTATTAAAAAGTGGTGAAATGAATTTTGGATAAATTATTTGCATTAAGAATGTTATTGAAATTAAAAGAGCAGCTAAAAATATCCACCAGAAAGTTTTGCATTTTATTAAAAGAATTGTTGCTAAAAAACAAAGAATTGCCATAAATATCAAAGAAATAATCGATTCTTTGATAAAATCAGAAATCCATAGTTTGATAGTCATTTTACTAAAGCCATATTTTTTTTCTATTACAAATTCTTTGTAGATTGAGAATATCGATGAAAGAATTTCTGTGGGTATTGAAGTTAATAATAGAAATAAATAGAAAACAAGAAAAGTAGTTCCGATATGGTCAGTAATATTAATAAAAGAAGTGAGAAAATTTAAGATAAAGGGATAGAATCCAAAAACAACCAGAGAAAGACTTAGAATTAAATTACAAAATGAAGAGGGAAGAAATAAAAAGAACTTTGAATTTTCATAGTCATTAATTTTCTTTAACTTTTCTTCCGTAAAAATCTCATGTATTCCTTTGATTTCTTCCATTTGTGACGGAATTTTACCATAATTTTTTTTTCGAAACGAATAATCTCCAATTTCTAATAATAAATTAATGAAATATGTGAGAATACTTCCAACTAAAAAAATAATTATAAATGGATTTGAAATTTCTACGCTTATCATGATTTTATTTCCTGTTTTTGCTAATTATTTTTTTGCAGAAATTAAATGCAAAATAGACAAAAGTGGAGGCAATGTAAACAAGACACATTGTAATAATAAATGATAAAACGAAGTTGTTTTTGCATAAGCGTATGATAGATCCTTCAACTTTTGCTTCAAGAAAATGATGAACCATAAAAACAGGGAAAGTTAAATTACTGCTGAAAATAATTCCTTTTATGAAAATGTTATTTTTAACGTTTTCGTTTCGAGTATCAATTTTGTTAAAAATGAAATAAATTGCAATAAAAAAGAAAATGCTAGAAAGTGTAGTTTTTACGTCCATATTTATTGGAATAGGTATGAATATCAATAAAAAGCTTGCGATAATTGAAAAAATACCAACATATTTATTGATTTTGTCTTTGTAAATTTCAAAGATTATTCCCATGTAGAACCAGAACACACAATTAAAAACATTTTGATTTGAAGGATAGATTCCATAATCCACGAAAAATATTGATAAATAACCTATAAATAAAACGCCAGCAGTTAATAGTGCGAACTTTTCTGGTATTTTTCTTAAAAGTGGAAAAATGAGATATAGAAAAAGCAAAATTCCCAAAAACCATTCACCAATAAGATAATAGTTGTCGGAAAGAAAATAAAATAACCATCAAGCCCAAAAAGTGTAAGAAGATATTTTGCTGGATTCAAACCAAAGAAAATTGATTTTTGATTTATACATATAAAAATTCTAAGCGGAATGTAGCAAAAATAAAACAATGGAAATATTCCAAGCCAACGTTTTTTGTAAAAAGATAAAACTGGTGTGTTGCGATTGTTTCTATAAAGTACAGCACCTGATAACACAAAGAATAGAGTTACTGAAAGAGTTCCAAGATGTATTGTATTATCTGCAAGAAAAATACTTGATAATCCAGTAAGACCATAGCTAATGTAAATACTTGAAAAATGAATTGAGGCTACGAAAAATGCCGAAATAATTCTTATTACATCAAAGCCCAATTCCCTTCTTCTGGGTTCAGTTATTTTTTTTTCTGCCATAGATATCTTCCTTAATTAATTATGAATTAGTCTTTTTTGAAAAAAGATTATGTAGAAGTTTCATGAAAAGCTCAAACAAGAAGTGAACAATTAATCCTAAAACTATGATAACAGCAGTTGTGATAATAAATGTTAAAAATGTATTTTGAACTTTTGCAAAAACAATTGGGATTAGCTTATCTTGAGTTACATGATGAATCAAATAGCATGTAAATGAAACTTTGCATCCTTTTTGAATAATTTTTACAAAAATATTGTTTTTAACTTCTTTTTTTCTTGTATCAACAAAGTCGAAAGCAAAATAAAGCGTAACAAGAATGAAAAAGCAATGGATAACAAGAAATCCGATATTTGAGCCAAATACAGGAAAGAAAAATAATGCAACTGCAATAATTGCAGATACAATCTTTACTGGTGTTGTAATATACTGTTTATAAGATTCAAACATCATTCCACAGTAGAAAATAAATAGACAACTGATAATATTTTGATTATCAATATAAGGTCCAATATCAGTTAAAAGAACAGCCATGAAACCAGATAACAAAACAAGCCATGTAGCAACAGAATCTTTTTTTATGAAATATCTTAATAGTGGATATGCTAAATATACCATGATAATCATTCCAAGAAACCATTCTCCAATTATGACATATGTTGGAGTAATAATAGCTAGATATCCATCAAATCCTATTAAAGATAAAAGATATTTTGCAGGATTTAGTCCCAATGTGAATGACTTTGCAGAAATACAGCGCATAATTGCAAGTGGAATATAGCAAAAGTAAAAAATCGGAAATAGATTCATCCATCTTTTTTTATAAAATTTCAGAATTGGTGTTTTTTGATTATTTATATGGATTGTTGCTCCTGAAATCATAAAGAATAAATCCAATGCTGCAATACCAAATCTTAAAACGAGTGAATATGAAAAATCGTTTATGGGTAGGTTATTTACTTTAAAATAAATTACAAAATGTCCTGCAATAATAAAAAAAGTTGCTATAAATCTAATAACATCATAACCAAAAGGATGGCGTGGTTTTTCAGCAACATTTGTTTGTGTTAAGTTTTCTTCAGACATAGAATCTCCTGTTCTGCTTTGATATGGTAAGAACAAAATAAAATTGATAGAGTTACCATTTTCATGTAAGAGATTTAATTTTACTCATAAAAATATAAAAATCAAGGTAATAAAAGAAGCCGAACTATATGATGTAGTTCGGCTTCTTTTATGTAATATTGTATTTATTTATACTAATCTGCTAGTAGAGACTCTATTAGTACATTCCGCCCATATCAGGAGAAGGGGCTGCTACTGGAGCTTTTGGCTCTGGAATATCAGTGATAGCACATTCTGTTGTTAATAGAGTTCCTGCAACTGAAGCTGCGTTTTTAAGAGCAGAACAAGTTACTTTTGCAGGATCAATAATTCCAGCTTCAATCAAGTTAGTCCAAATGCCTTTTCTTGCATCAAAACCAATTCCTTTCTTTTCATTTTTAGCTCTTTCTGCAACTACGCTGCCATCAAGTCCTGCATTTTCAGCAATTTGACGGATAGGTTCTTCCAAAGCTCTGCGAACAATTTTGAATCCAAATTTTTCATCTTCAGATAAATCTTCAGGAATTGCCTCAAGTGCTTTTCCAGCTTCGATAAGAGCCATTCCACCACCAGAAACAACACCTTCTTCAAGTGCTGCCCTTGTTGCGGCAATAGTATCTTCAACACGGAATTTCATTTCTTTCATTTCTGTTTCTGTGTTAGCACCAACATTGATAACGGCAACTCCGCCTGAAAGTTTTGCAAGGCGTTTCTGTAGTTGTTCTTTATCATATGTTGAAGTTGATTTAGAAATTTGTGTTTTGATTTCTTCTACACGTTCTTTAATAGCTTTTGCAGAAACACTTCCACAAACAATAGTAGTATTATCTTTGTCGATTTTTACAGTTTTTGCACTTCCAAGAACAGTTTCGTCACATGATTCAAGTTTTAATCCAACTTCTTCAGAAACTACAGTTCCTCCAGTTAAGATTGCTATATCCTGAAGCATATCCTTTCTTCTGTCTCCAAAACCTGGAGCTTTAACAGCACAACATTTTATAGTTCCTCTAATTGTGTTTAGAACTAATGTTGTAAGAGCTTCACCATCAACATCTTCACAGATAATAACTAATGCACGACCAGCATTTGCTACTTTTTCTAGAATTGGCAAAAGATCTTTCATTGCAGAAATCTTTTTGTCATAGATAAGAATTGCAGCATCAGAGAAATCAGCTTCCATTCTTTCTCTGTCTGTAACGAAATATGATGAAATATATCCACGATCAAACTGCATACCTTCAACAGTATCTACAGTCATTTCCATGTTTTTTGATTCTTCAACAGTTATAACACCATCTTTTCCAACTTTTTCAATTGCATCGGCAAGCATTTTTCCAATTTCTGAATCATTGTTTGCTGAAATTGTTGCAATGTTTGTTATATCGTCAGCACCTTTTACTGGTTTTGAATTCTTTTTGATTTCATCGATTGCGATTTTTACAGCTTTATCGATACCGCGTTTTACTTCAACAGGTGTCATTCCCGCTGCTACAGATTTAATACCTTCATGTACAATTGCATATGAAAGAACTGTTGCAGTAGTTGTTCCGTCTCCTGCATCATCATTAGTTTTAGAAGCTACTTCTCTTACAAATTGAGCACCCATATTTTCAAATGGATCTGCTAATTCAATTTCCTTTGCAACGGAAACACCGTCTTTTGTAATTGTTGGAGCACCGTATTTTTTATCCAACATAACCATGCGACCACAAGGACCGAGTGTAGTTTTTACAGCTTTAGAAATCTGTTCTACTCCGGAAAGTAATTTTTTACGTGCGTCTTCATTAAACAACAATTGTTTAGCCATTCTATTTAACTCCTTATTTAAACAAATTAATTACTCTTTAACATAATAAAAAAAGAAATAATCGGCAATAAAAAAATGCATATTACAAATGTGGACAAAAACTTTCTTATAAATTAGAATTAAATTATGAAAAAGTATTTAGGAATTTTTATAGTTCTTCTTTTTTCAGGAGTTGTTTATTCTCAGTCTGCTGAAGTTATTACAGAAATGTTAAATTCTCCTGAAGCAAATTATGGACAGGTTTGTTATCTCGCCGCCATTAAACAGGGATTGATTTCTGAAAATGATTCTTACGACGACGCCATTCAAGTTCTTTATGAAAAAAATCAGGTTTTTGAAAATGTTGATAAGGATTGTCCTGTAGTCTATGTGAACCTTGCTTATATATTTTCAAATGTTTTTACCATCAAGGGTAGTCTGATGTATAAGATTACAAATGGTGCTCCTCGTTATGCATTCAGGCAGATGCAGGCTGATGGTGTTATTCCAAAAGAGGCTAGACCTGCCGTAATTGTCTCTGGTTCTGAAGTTTTAAGGATGTTTACCTCTTGTATGAGTAAATATGAGAATATAAATCTTTCTGATGTTAATATGAACGATTAACGTTTTGAAAGAATAGGATGAAAACATGAAGAAGAAAGTTATATTTGCATTTTTACTTTTAGTTACAATTCCAGTTTTTTCTTTTAACTGGGATAAAGGTTTGTTAATAAATGATGATACGAAATTCACATCTGTAGGATTTAAAACAAATACATTGACACAATCGAATGGAGCGAATTTATGGACTTCATTTGTTTTTGGAAAGAACTCGAATGTTAGTTTTGATCTTGAAGGAACATACAAATATGTATATTCATGGCAAATTGGCAGTTCAAGCAGTTTTAAACAAGTTGTTGATTTGTCTTTGTGCAAATTGTCGATGACGTTTAATATTACAAAAGATAAAGCAATTGGATTTACGCTTGGTCGTTATTTTGTAACTGATATTTCATCTGTT
>JAAZCS010000138.1 GCA_012513125.1 Treponema sp.
ACTTGATGTCCCATTGAATTTATCAAATTGGTATCTGTAGAATTATTTGTGGCGTAAACAATATTTGTATCAAATGTGAAATTTGTTTTATGAAGGTCTATTGATGAATTGAATGAATTGTTTATGTTAAAATTTTTATCTGATACATTGTTAATGTTAGTGTATGCAGATTGAGTAGATTCTGCCTTTAAGATTAAATTTTTTAGAATAGTTATTCCATTAATTGAAAGAATGTCTTCTTTTTTTATATAAGATGATGAAATTTTATTCTGAATAGAAGCTTTTGGTGAAATATTACTATAGTATAAATCTCCAATGGCAAATTCTCCTTTTTTGTAGAGAGTTGATTTTAATATTGTGTTGATTTTAATTTTTTTTCGGCTAGGAATTATGGATTTGTTTATAAATAACGAATATTTTTCAGGTGAAATAATTATTCCGTCTATGTATATAGCGAATGTTTTTGTATTAATCGTGATGTAATGAAAAATATCGGAAGTTGATATGGTAGATAATAGAACAGATGGTGAAATATGAAGTTCCATTGCGATTTCAGCAGTTTCATCATCTATTGATTGGCTGTTTGTATCAAGAATAAATATTAAACCATCATCTTCTGATTCTGAATGTGTAATCTTTTCTGATTCTTTATAATAAAAATCTAAATTGATGTTCTCATATTGGCTAAAATCCGCAGGTTCAAAATAAGAAACAGTGGTGATAAAAGAATTAGAATTACTTATAAAATCGTTTGAAATAGTCCAGTTAATTTTTGAAGCATAATTTAAGTTTTTTACATGTAACAGAGTGAATGGAGACATAATGTTCAAAATTGTGCTTGTTGTAGTTTTTATATCGTTAGATTGTGACGTTGCAATACCTTGTACAATTGGCGAATATGGTCCCACACTAATGGAGCCTGATAATGCTGTTGCAGATTTGTCTAAATTTTCACTTACAACAATTAATCTAGCATCATGATATGAAGCTAATCTTGATTTGAATTTATCAGGAATTGACACTTTTACTACTTGCCAAGAATTTGAATTAATATTCAGCGTTGAAAGACAGTTTAAATCTGAAGAATCAGAGATTTTCCAAGTTGGAATTTTTTCTGAGTTTTCACCTTTTATAGTTGAGGAGGCTTCTATACCAAGTTGTAAATATACAGAATAATTTGTTGTTGATGAAAAAGTTGGTTTTATTGCTATCTCAAGTTCAGAAGAATTTTTTAATAAGGATCCTTCTTCCAATTTTATATCTACACTTGCATAAGCATTGCAATTTTCATTTAGATTTGAAAAGTTCCAAGTTAATGGAATTGAATATCCTGTTATTAGAGAATCAGAAATTCCTGTGTGATATTTAATTGTTCCATTATTATTGGAATGTAAAGTAATAGTACTAAAATAGTCTGATGATAAAACAGGTTCATTCAATGTGATATAACCAGATGATGAACTTAAATAGTAAGTTTTTGGATATGTTGAATCTGAAAATGAAGCTAGAAGTACACCTGTCGTATTATCATTTGAAATTGATAATGAAGTTTTGTCAGAAATTGAAAAATATTTTCCAGTATAGTCGATGCCTCCTGAAATTGAAGCAAATCCATTTTGTAAATCAGCATATGTAGAATATGTCGTAGATGGAGATAATGGCCATCTTGCAGTAATTGAAATGTCAGCTTTTAATGAGGGTAAAAAATTATATATGAAACCTATTCCACCTGATAAAGCACCATTATTTAATGCAGAATTCTCTTCTTCCCATGTAATATATATTTTGTCTGTTTCAGATACTGCTGATGATAATTTAACTGTACCATTCTCAGAAGAAAAAACAAAAGAATTGTCTAAAATATTATTTCTGTAGACTCGAATACTGCTTGCTATTGCTTCTGTGCTTAAGAAAAAATCGTTTACAGGTGAATAAGAGCGTAATAGTAATGTTAAATCAGAATTTGATGACATTGTTAAATAAACTTCAGGATTTAAATCGGCAAATGGATATCTTGATGAAGGGTATGAATATGATGTTTTTTTTGACCTTTTATTATAAACATCAGCATACATGTGTGACTCGTCAAAGTAATTTTCATATGTAAATGAATATTCATCAGTGGAGATTATTGCTGTATAATCAGATGAAATTGTGTTTGAATGCTCTGTAGAAATGTAAATATCAGCTTCGGAGTTAATTCCACAGTCATATTTATTCAAAATA
>JAAZCS010000009.1 GCA_012513125.1 Treponema sp.
AAAGGAGGATTTTTTTAAATGAAAAAAATCATAGGAATTATAGGAATTGCTGCAGTTCTAGCTTCAAGCATGTTTGCAGCAGAAGTAAAAGCTAAGGTTCGTCTTACTGGATCTATTATCGACTATTCTGAAGCTGATAAATACAATTTTAGGATATATAAAGATAAAGACGACTCAACCAAGGATTTATTAACAGTAATGGGAACAAGAGCTAAATTTATGACTCTTGATACACATCAAGCTGAAAACTGGAATCCAATTTTTGATATCAGTGTTTCAACAGATGTAGCTGGTGCTGGATTTAAATTTTACAATACTTCAGGCACTTGGGAATATGGAACTCCTGCATTTTATGTTAATGATGGAAAATGGAATGTTTGGTTCAAACCATTTGATAATTTTAAAGTTACTATGGGTAATTTTGATATTTGTTTAAATCAAGAACAAATTGATTGGGCTAATGAACATACTGGTCTTGGTGGAGACGGATATGTATTTGAATATGCAATGGGCGATTTCACATTTGATTTCATCATGAATACTGGTTGGGGTAAATCTTGGATTTATGCTCCATATACAATGAATGATTTTGGTACAACTGACAAAAAAAATTATTCTTTGATGGGTACAAACCGTCTAAGTGAAACATCTGTTAAAGGTGCTTACAAATCACCTGTTGGAACAATCAGTGCATCTGTAACTTATAAAGGAACAGATACTGTTGATGTTGTTACAACAGATGGAAAAAAATCAGTAACTGCAGCAAAATTCATAGATTATTTCAAAGTAGCAGCAGGATGGAACGTTGGAAACTTATTCGGCGATAATATCACTGGTTTTGTAAACGCATGGACAACAATTAATACAAAAAAATTTACAAGCGGATGGAAAAATTATTCAGCATATGGTCTAACTGATTTTTCTTATGATAGTACAATAACTGGTTTAGACAAAATCGGAGCTGAAGTTTATGCTCAAATGACTATGGATGCTTTCAAATTCCAAATATTTGTTCCATTTGAATTAAACATGATGCCTGTAACAGATTTAACAATCAACCCAGCACAAGACTCAGCAATTCCTTTGTATAAATTATTTACAAACTACATTGTTGCAAAGGCAACATATAGTATGTCTAATGGTGTATCACCATATGTATATGTAAAATTTAGTCCTTGGGCTGGTGCAACTCATGACTTCGATTATGCAGGTGTAACATTCAAAAACTCATATGCAAAACCTTCAATCCAAGTTAAACCTGGTGTAACAGGAAAATTTGGTATCTGTGAATATGAAGTAGCTGTTGATTCAACTATCACTTTAGGTGGTGATCCAACTGTTCAAGCTTTCACATTCAAAGTACCAGTTACTTTAACTGTACAATTCTAGTTTGTGCTTAGCTTAATTTAGCTAATATGAAGGGCGTTTCCCAAAAGGAAGCGCCCTTTTTTTATATTTGTAGGAGAGATTCATAATCAATATTATCATAAGACAGAAAATGAGGTGCAAAATGATTTATGGATACATTAGGGTAAGTACTGATAAACAAACAGTTGAAAATCAACGTTTTGAGATTAACCATTACATGGAAAAAGAAAATATCAAAATTGACAAATGGATTGAAGAGACAATAAGCGGGACGGTATCACCAAGCAAACGCAATCTTGGAAAACTTCTCAATGAAACAAAAAAAGATGACATAATTATTTGCTCAGAACTGTCTCGTTTAGGACGAAATATGTTTATGATTATGTCGATATTAAACCTTTTGATGGAACGTGGTGTTTCAATTTATACAGTAAAAGAAGGTTATAAACTTGGTGAAGATTTAACTAGCAAGGTTTTAGCTTTTGCATTCAGCATATCGGCTGAAATTGAGAGAACACTCATATCACAACGAACAAAAGAATCCTTAAAAAGAATAAAAGACGAAGGTAAAGTTTTAGGTCGCCCAAAAGGGAAAGCCACACATTACATGCTTGATGATATGAAAAACGAAATAATTCAAATGTTAGAAGACAATATGATAAAAAGCGATATTTGTAAAGTTTTACACGTAAGTTCAGCAACCTTATATAGCTTCATGCGACGTACAAAAATTTATATTCCATAATCATGCTATAACTGCAAGAATAATGATATAATATAATTATGAAAGATTCATTTATAAACGAACAATGTAACGAAAAAAATAGCAAATGGGCAGATTGCATAAAAAGAGAATCGCCAATTTATCAAAGAAATAATGATATCAGAAACGATTTTGAAAGAGATTACACAAGAATATTACATTGCCAAGCTTATAGGCGCTTAAAACATAAAACACAAGTATTTTTTGCTCCTCACAATGATCATATATGCACAAGAATGGAACATGTTGGACACGTGGCATCTGTTTCGGGCACAATTGCAAAATATTTGGGGTTAGATAGCCAACTAACTTCAGCAATCGCACTTGGACACGATATAGGGCACGCACCTTTTGGTCATCATCGTGAAGATTGTTTGAACCGACTCTTAGGTCAAAAGGAAGGGAAAAATGCTCCTAAAAAATTCTGGCATGAGCGCAACAGTCTGTTCTTTGCAGATTATATAGAAACATTGCAAGATCCAAACGGCTACGAAAAAACGCTAAACCTGACTTACGCCGTCCGCGATGGTTTTATTTGCCATTGTGGTGAAATTGACCAGCAAGGACTTAAACCTCGTAATGAAAGCATAGATTTATACTCAATGAAAAGACCGGGTTTTATTCCGCCTTTTACATGGGAAGGATGCGTTGTTAAAATCGCAGATAAAATTGCATTTTTAGGAAGAGATTTAGAAGATGCACGTCTATACCACATACTCGATATGACCGGTTACCGAGAATTACGCGAGATTGTGGGTTCAACGTTGGGTTTTGCAAAAAAAGGAACTCACGCTTTACGAAGTGGAAGAGCTGTAAATACAACTGTTTTAATAAATGATTTGATTGTGGATTTATGCGAACAAAGCTCACCAGAAAAGGGACTTTGTTTTTCAGATGAATACTTTAAATTCTTAATTGAATTAAAAAAATTCAGCTTCACACATATTTATAAACATTGGCGACTAGAAGAATTCCAGATTTATGCAGACAATATTATTAAGACAATCTACAGAACTTTATTAAAAACTCAAATCTATGCTCAAAACGGAAGACTGAATCAGTTCTTAAAATATTATCCAAAACTATTTCAAACATTTGAAGACTGGCTGATAAAATATACAAATTATAAACTTTATTCATTGGACAAACATGACTTCGTAGACAGAAAATCAATCTTAAAATATAACACTTCAGAAGTTTTTGACATATTCAATAACGAATCTTTTGAAAAATGCATTATTGAATATATTTCAGGCATGACAGACGATTTTGCAATTCAAGTTTATAATGAAATAATTACGTTCTAGTTAGATTCTGTGCATTTCAGAGAAAACGCGTTCATTCATGATATTTATCTCAACATCCATAGATTCCGCTTTCTTGTTTAATTGATTTCTTAGCTCTTCAATAGAAATGTTTGATTTATCAAGTTCAACCATCATCATCATTACAAAATTTCCAGATAAGATTGTTTGTGTAATATCCGCAATATTTATTGAATGTTCATACAAATAGTTTGATACATTTGCGATGATTCCAGCTTTATCGCTTCCTACAACTGTTATTATTGCATTCATTTTTATCTCCAAATCTTAAAAATTATTTCCGAGTGTCGCAGCAATTACTGCTTTAATTGTGTGCATTCTATTTTCCGCTTCATCAAAAACGACAGATTGTTTTGATTCAAATACTTCATCAGTAACTTCTATCTCATTCAATCCAAATTTTGCTGATATTTCTTTTCCAATTTTAGTGTTCAAATCATGAAAAGAAGGTAAATCATGCATAAATATAGCACTTTTTTTTGCTTTTGCCATTACATTTTTATTCACTTGGTACGGTTTAAGATCATTTATTCTTTCCGCCCAAATGTTATCAGGCTCACCCATAGAAACCCAGACATCAGTATAAATAATATCTGCATCTTTTGTTGCAATATCAATATTTTCAGTTAATGTGATTGACGAACCGTTTGTATGACACCATTCTCCACATTCTTTAATTAAATCTGCATTTGGAAAATATTTTTTTGGAGCACAAATTGTCAAATTAATCCCCATTTTTGCACATACAATACTCAGTGAATTTCCAATGTTATATCTAGCATCACCAAAATAGACAAGTTTCAATCCTGCAAGTTTTCCAAAATGTTCCCTTATTGTTAGCATATCGGCGAGCATCTGCGTTGGATGGTATTCATTTGTCAAACCATTCCAAATTGGAACTCCCGCACATTTAGCAAGTTCTTCAACAATTTCCTGCCCAAAACCACGATATTCAATTCCGTCAAACATCCGTCCTAAAACTCTTGCTGTATCTTTTATGCTTTCTTTTTTGCCAATCTGAGAGCCTTCAGCTAAATAAGTAGTGCTTATTCCTAAATCATGTGCTGCAACTTCAAAAGCACACCTTGTTCGAGTACTAGTTTTTTCAAAAATTAAGGCGATGTTTTTTCCATGGTGAATATCAACAGGAATGCCCTTGCGTTTTTTTTCTTTTAATTCCGCAGCTAAATCCAAAAGAGCATTAATTTCTTCGCTTGAATAATCTTTTAATGTTAAAAAATTTCTTCCTTTCAAATTGACTTTCATAACTATCCTCTCATTTTATTAATATGAGTATAAATAAAGCAAAATTATATCATATTATCAAAAGAAAAGATAGATTCATTTTATCAAGCATCTATTTCTTGTGACAAATTATGAACTATGTATTCGCGACGTTCAGGTGTATTTTTTCCCATATAAAATTGAAGAACTGTAGGAATATTTTTTAATGTTTGAATTGTGACCGGTGTTAGATGAATTCCTTTATCGTCGCTTTCACCTTCTTTTTTTGGATGAATAAATTGTCCAAATTCGCTCGGATTGATTTCTCCAAGCCCTTTAAACCTAGTTACTTCTGCATTCACGCCCATTTTTTTAATTTCTTTGTCTCGTGAATCCTCACTGTAACAGTATACAGTTTTGGACTTATTTCTAACTCTAAACAATGGTGTTTCCAAAATGTAAACGTGTCCAGACAAAACTAGTTCTTCATAAAACAGCAAAAGATATGTCATAACAAGATTTCTGATATGGAAGCCATCATTATCAGCATCAGTTGCGATAACAATTTTTGAATAACGAAGATTTTCAATATCCTTTTGAACACCCAAACTGAAAGTTAAATTCTTTAGTTCTTCATTATCAAATAAAGATGATTTTTTATGACCATACATGTTTTCAGGTTTTCCTCTCAAACTGAAAATTGCTTGATAAGACACATCCCTTGAACCAACCATTGAACCCGTGGCAGAATCACCTTCTGTTATAAAAATCATTGATTCACTGCCTTTTTCTCCATCTTGAAGATGATATCTACAATCCTTTAGTTTTGGAATTTTCAACATGACTGATTTTGCAGCTTCTCTAATTTGCTTATCTGTAACGTTGTTTATCTCTGCTCTTGCTTTTTGATTTTTTATTATTTTTTCTTCAATTTCGCCTGCAATTTCGGGATTATGACTAAGCCAGTCGTCAACAGAGATTTGAACTTCTTTCATAATTGGATTTCTGATTTCTACATTTCCCAATTTATTCTTTGTCTGACTTGTAAACATTGGATTGTCTATTCCAAGTTTTATGGCAACAATCAATCCGCTAATAATATCTTTTGAATCGTAATTCTTCTTATAATATTCATTTATTCCTTTTGCAAAACCGTCCAAAAATGCACTAACATGAGTTCCCCCATCATCTGTACTTTGTCCATTTACAAAAGAATAAATATATTTGTCCAATGAAGATGTATGAGTTAGAACAAACTGAAGATTTTCACCTTTATAATTGAAAAGTGGATAAAGTGATTTTTTATCTCCGCCCATTTCGGTTAAAAGTAAATCTTGAATGCCATTTTTGCTTAGATATTCTTTTCCATTACATTTTATTATCAAACCCGGATTCAAATAAGCATAATTCCATAAGCGCTTTTCTACCATTTCCATGTTGTATGAATACTTGCCAAACAATTCTTCATCTGGCACAAATTCTAAATATGTTCCATTTTTTGATTCAGGCTTTGCTTTTCCAGATTTTTCTGATGTTTTTTTACCTTTAGCAAATTCCACAATAGCCATTTTTCCATCTCGGATTGAAGCTGCCCTAAAATATGAAGAAAGTGCATTTGTCGCCTTAATTCCAACACCATTCATTCCTATTGCTTGCTTAAAAACAGAATTATTATATTTTGCTCCAGTATTAACATTACTTACACAGTCTTCAAGTTTTCCTAAAGGAATGCCTCGTCCGTAATCGCGTATTTTTACACGGCCGTCTTTAATTTCAATATCAACTTCTGTTCCAAAACCTTGCGAAAATTCATCAACAGCATTATCAATTCCTTCCTTTAACAGAATATAAATGCCATCGTTTTCATTACTGCCGTCTCCAAGAGAACCAATATACATTCCAGGTCTAAGTCTTATATGCTCTAGACCTTCAAGATGCTGAATGCTATTTTCGTCATATACAACTGGTTTTGCAGTCGATTTTGTTTTTGCAGCCATAATTTCCCCTAAAATGGTTATGATATTTCTATTATAAAATAATGAGCCCAAAGTTTAAAGCATAAAAAAAGGGCGCTTCCTTTTGGGAAACGCCCTTCATATTAGCTAAATTAAGCTAAGCA
>JAAZCS010000139.1 GCA_012513125.1 Treponema sp.
ATGTAAGTGTAAGTGAACCATATATAATTAATGATATAACGTCTTTTAAAAGTGATGACATATTAGATATTCCTTCATATAAAAAAGTTGATGGAAATAATTTCAAAACAATGTTGTCATCTGATATAAAAAGTTCTGTATTATTTTATGTAAAAGCCTATTCTGTTGAAGATAATAATAAAAGTGAGATTTCAACATATTCTGTAATAATTGATCAATATAACTATTTTTATGATTCAATGTATACAGGTGAAGAAAGAGATGGCACTCTTCTAAATCCATTTAATAATTTTGATGAATGTATAGATAGTATTAATAAAGTTCGAAATGCTATTTTAACTGTTAAAGGTGACGTTTATTTACCACAAAAAGCATTTTCCATTTCGTCAAATTTGGTAATAAAAAATAATGGTGATGTAAACTTGTTCTTGTCTAGCAATACACGAATAAATGTTCAGAGTGCAACTGTAGAAATAATCGGTTGTAATTTAATTCAAATTAATAATGATAAGGACAAAGACGATATAAATTCTTTGATAAAATTTGATAAGTCAATTTTGAATTTAGATAGTTGCATTGTATCTTCTGTTAATGGAAAAAATAGTGTTACTTTTGACGGTTTTTATTCTTCTTTTTCTATGAGAAATTGTGTTTTTTCTGCAAACGCTTCTTCATATTCATCATTCTTAACAGGTGAAAATTTAAGAGGGTCAATTGAAAATTCAAAGATTTCACTTTCTGGGGATACGTCATTAATGTTTTCTTTGAATAATAGTGATATCTCGTTAATTAACAATTCAATAAATATTTCGGCAAATGTTGGACGTGTTGCAGAATTTGTAAATTCAAAAGCTACAATAAATAATAACATTTTTGAAATTGACATAAAAAATAAAAACGTATCAGAAATTATTCATGCTGATTCTAAATCGAAAATAAAAGAAAATGGTAATGTGTACAAATAATTTAAAAATGCTTATTGTTGGATTTGATGAAGCGGGAAGAGGACCTTTAGCCGGTCCTGTTGCAGCCGCTTGTACGATTCTTGGTGATGATTTTCCAATAGAGATTCTAAATGATTCAAAAAAATTATCAGAAAAAAAAAGAGATTCTGCTGAAATAATAATTAAGGAAAATGCCTGTTGGGGAATTGGTCTTGTTGATCAAAAGATAATTGATAGAATAAATATTCTTGAAGCGAGCATGCTTGCTATGAAAATTGCTTATGAACAAATGATTGAGAAACTTCCAATGTGGCTATCTAAAAATAATATAAACGATTATGTTCTTTCTGGAATAACGGATGGAACTAGATGTCCAGAAGTCCCAATTGAATGTAGAGCAGAACCAAAAGCCGATGGCAAATATTACAGTGTTATGGCGGCCAGTATTCTTGCTAAAACTTGTCGTGATAAAATAATGGTTGAAATGGATAAAAAATATCCTCAGTATGGATATGCAAAACATAAAGGCTATCCAACTAAGGATCATAAAGAAGTTTGCAGAAGAATAGGACCATCTCCTATTCAACGCTTAACTTTTAAATATTAGAATTTATTCTTTGTCAGAATCTTTGTTTTCTTCAGTAATAGTTTGAACTGGTCTTTTTGAAACAACATGGATTCTTCCTGTTCGTTTAATACCATCGTCAACTTTCTTTTCTTCACTATCTTGTGTTTTTACACGATATGTTTTTTTGTCCTTTGGAAAATCTTTTGAATCTTTTTGCTTTTTCTGTTTAGATTTTCTATCCTTTTCAATAAATGTTAATGATTTATCCATTCCTTGTAAGAATTTCTGCATATCTTCAGAAAAAATTGCTATCTGATGTCTGTCAAATTCACTTCCATCATTGCTTTTACTTTCAACAATTTGTAAAAAAACATCACCTGTTCTATTCTCTTTTACATTAAAAAAATAAGATCTATTGTCTAAATATACTTGAGTAGTGAATAATTCACCTCTTGCGCCCATAATGACTCCTATAACTAAAAAAAGTTATCATAATCCGCTAAACTTTTCAAGTCTAACGCTTCTTTCACTTTTTAGTGCTTGTTAAATGTTTTATTTATTTCAGCAATTTCTGAATATAAATTCATTATTGCTTCTTTTGTGGTAGAAGGACCAAAACTAAATCTCACTGATGATTCTTGTAAATCTTTTGAAATACGCATTGCTTCGAGAATAGGTCTATTTTGTTTTTTTACAGAGCATGCACTTCCAGTTGAAATAGAAAAACCTTTTGCATCCAAGGCTCTCATCATTACGTTTCCTGGAATGTTTTTAAAAGCTGCTTGAACAATCCATGGTGAAAAATCATTTCTGTTTTCCTTATCTTTTCTGCATTCCGGAATTATAGTGCATTCGGGAATTTCAATTAGTTTGTCAACAAACTCATCAGAAAAACTTTTATGTTGGAGATAATCATCGTATGCTTTTGACTTCTCATTAAGAAGAAAAAATTTTTCTAAACATTTTGAAAAAGCGATTGCACCTAAAACATTTTCAGTTCCGCTTCTAATATTTTTTTCTTGACCACCACCTCTTAAAAAAGATTCGAATGGATTTGCAAGATATAAAATTCCTATTCCTCTAGGTCCACAAATTTTGTGAGAACTTAACGCAGCACTATCTATTCCTTGATAAGAAAGATTAAGCGGAATTTTTCCGGCTCCTTGGACACAATCAACATGAAGTTTTGGTTTTCTTTTGCCTTTATAAACATTAATCAATAAATCTGCAATTTCGTAAATAGGCTGAATTGCCCCGGTTTCGTTATTCACAGCCATAATACAAACTAATGCAACATCTTCTGTTAAGTGTTTCTTCACTATTTCTACATCAACAATTCCATTTTTATTACATGGTAACGAAATTACTTTCCAACCACATTTTTTTAATGCTTCCGCTTGTTCCCTTATTGCAGGATGTTCAATGGAACTAATGAGAACTGTCCCTTTTGATGGTTTTTCTAGAACCGATAATAAAACAAGTTGGTCGCTTTCTGATCCTCCGGACGTAAAATAAACAGTATCTGGTTTTACGTTCAAGGCTTTTGCTGAAAGTGTTCTTGCTTCTTCAAAAACAGTTCGAGCTTTTTTTCCAATTTCATGAGCACTAGAAGGATTGCCCCAGTTTTCCTTTGCAATCTTTAATGATTCATCAAGAATATCTTCATCAAGAGGACTAGTTGCAGCCCAATCAAAGTAATTTTCAGTGGAATTATCTTTCATTTCAATACCGACAAAATATCGCTATCAGGAATATCTTCTCTGACGATGTTTTGAAATCCTTTTGGAATAACGAGTTTAATCATACTTGAATTATTTTTTTTGTCTTTGTGCATGAC
>JAAZCS010000140.1 GCA_012513125.1 Treponema sp.
ATCCAGTAAGACGAACCTTAGCTTTTACTTCTGCTGCAAACATGCTTGAAGCTAGAACTGCAGCAATTCCTATAATTCCTATGATTTTTTTCATTTAAAAAAATCCTCCGTTTAAATTAAAAAGAATTTTTGTAAAAATTTTGTAACCTTTTCTGGGGTTATTCATTTAATTTGTATATTCGATGTAGCAAAACAAATAGATTCACATATGAAAAAAAGACTGTCATTATCCTCCTTTAGGCAGTCTTTTTTTTTATTTAAAATCAGATAAATATTTAGTAATTATTTGAATATTGTTTTTGGTAGAATAAATAAAGAAAATTTGCTAGTATTGAGCTATGGTTATATCTTCTATTGATTTGAAAGACGGACATATTGTTCAGTTAAAAAATGGAAAAGAATTGGTCTTACAACGTGATGATGCTGATGAATTAATATCTCAATTTAATATGTATGGTGAAGTGGCGGTAATTGATTTGGATGCTGCTTTAGGAAATATTGATTTAAAAGGAAACACAAAAAATACAACTTTGTTGAATTCCCTTTTACGCAAAGGAAATGTGCGTACTGGTGGAGGAATTCGTTCTGTAAAAAGAGCAAAGGAATTAGTTTCACTTGGTGCAGAAAAAGTTATTATTGGTTCTGCTGCGTGGAATATGAATCCGGATGGAAATTCTGAAATTTTGAATGAAGAATTTTTATCTGAATTGGTTCAAACTATTGGAAAAGATACAATAATTATTTCAGTTGACAGCCTAAATGGAAAAATTGCAGTACGAGGATGGACAGAAACTGTTAACGTGTCATTAGTTCAAGGTGCAAAAGAGGCTGAAAAATATTGTAGCGAATTGCTTTTTACCTGCGTAGAAAAAGAAGGTTGTATGCAGGGTACAAATATGGAATATGCAAAGCAATTACGAGAAGCAGTTAATTGTAAAGTTGTTGTTGCAGGAGGCGTCTCAAGTTTGGACGAAATAGTTCAGCTTGAGAAGTTGCATTGCGATGTTCAACTTGGAATGGCGTTATATACAAATAAAGTTTCACTCAAAGATGCTTTTGTTGAATGTTTGAATTGGGATAAAGTTCCGCTTATGCCAATTATTGCACAGAGTGTTAATGGACAAGTGCTTATGCAAGGATATTCAAGCAAAGAAGCGTTCTATAAAACTTTTGAGAGCGGAAAATTGACTTTCTTCAGTAGAACAAAAAATAGACTTTGGACTAAAGGTGAAACTAGTGGTAATTTTCTTGAGGTGAAATCATTAAGAGTAGATTGCGATAGAGATACTGTATTGGCGGTAGTAATTCCACACGGACCTACTTGTCATACTGGTTCATGGACATGTTTTGGAAGTGATCCTGAAGAAGCGTCGTCTATGGGCAGATTATATAATGTCATTGCGGATAGATTTGCAAAACCCCGTCCTGGTTCTTACACGGCAACATTGGATGCAAAAAGAGTCAGAGAAAAAGTAGAAGAAGAAGCTGAAGAATTATGTGAGGCTGAATCAAAAGAAGACGTAATTTGGGAAGCAGCAGATCTTTTATACTTTGTGAATGTCCTTTTGTATAAAGAGGGTGTTTCATGGAAAGATGTCTTTGACGAATTGGATAAAAGACATAAGTCAAAATAAAAAGACACTTAAAGTGAACGGCAGAATTTTGTCATCGCTTTAATTGGAGATTGTGAGAAAAATGATAAAAATAATTAAATATGATGATTTAGATGCAGATTTTTTTGAATCGAGGTCATTTGGCAATTCTAATGAAGTTGTTACTTCTGTTCTTGAAGAAGTAAAGTCCAAGGGTGATGCGGCACTTCGTATATATGGTCAGAAATTTGATGTGTCTGTTCCAGAATCTTTTGAAGTTCCTCATTCTGAATTAAAAGCAGCTGCAGAAAAATTGCAAAAAAATAAACCGGACGTGTACGAATCATTAAAATATTCATTTGATTTGGCGTTACGATTTGCAAAAAAACAAAAAGAATCATTTACTGATTTTGAAACTGAATTAGTTTCAGGTGTGATTACTGGGCAAAAGACAATTCCTGTAGAAAGAGCTGGTTGTTATGTTCCTGCAGGACGTTTTCCACTAGTTTCTACAGTAATAATGACTACAGCTCCAGCTATTGCCGCGGGTGTAAATGAAGTGATTATGTGTTCTCCACCAAGAGTTCACCCTGATGATAAAAGCAAAGCCGATAAATTGGGCGAAGGAATAAGTGGCAATGCTTTTACAAATGGAAAGCCATATGCAGATGAGGGAATTATGGCTGCCGCATATATTTGTGGTGTAAATCACTTTTATGCATGTGGTGGCTCTCAAGCTATTGGTGCGATGGCGTATGGAACTGAGTCAATTCCAAAAGTTGATGTAATAGTTGGTCCTGGAAATAAATATGTTGTTTCTGCAAAAAAAGAAGTTTATGGAACTGTCGGAATCGATATGTTGGCAGGTCCTACAGAAGTTATGATTATTGCAGATGAATCGGCAAATGCAAAATGGGTTGCAGCTGATTTATTGGCACAAGCTGAACATGATGTTGTAGCACAGCCTGTTTTGATTACAACAAGTGAAAAATTTGCACAGTCGGTTTCTTATGAAATTGAAACTCAGTGTGAAACTCTTACAACAAAGGCAGTTGCTCGTGAAAGCATTGATAATTATGGAAAAATTATAATTGTAAACAATCTTGAACAAGCATGTGAGATTGCTAATAAAAAAGCTCCAGAACATTTGGAACTGACTTTGGAAGATAATGATATACGAAAAAATGTGATAAAATTATTAAGAAACTTTGGTTCGCTTTTTATTGGTCACAATTCTGCAGAAGTTTTTGGAGATTATGCAGCTGGATTAAATCATACATTGCCAACATCAGGGTCTGCAAAATTTACAGGTGGATTAAGTGTAAGAATGTTCTTGAAAACAGTTACTACTTTGAATGTAAAAGATGGAAGTGAGGGGGCAAAACGAACTGCAAAAGCTTCTTCTTTTATTGGAGATGCAGAAGGTCTTGCAGGTCATGCTTTTGCGGCAAGAATTAGGCTTGAATAAAATTTAGGTGGAAAAAATGCTTTTAAATGTTGAAAAATTAGGTTCTGAAGTGCTTAGGGGCAAATCTGAACCAATTACGGAAGTTACAGACAAAATTCGTTCTTTAGCTAATGATATGTTTGAGACAATGCAAAAAGAAAATGGCGTTGGATTGGCTTGCCCTCAGATTGGTATAAATCAAAGAATGTTTGTTGTTATTGCTGATGATGATGTAAGAAGAGTTTTCATTAATCCTCAAATTATTAGAACTTCTGAAGAACAAATCGATTACGAGGAAGGCTGTTTGAGTGTTCCTCAAGTATGGGAAAATATTCGCCGTCCAAAAGCTGTAACTGTTCAGGCAATCGATGAAAACGGAAAAAGGTTTGTTTTAGAGGCTGATGGATTACTTGCAAGAGTAATTCAACATGAAAATGATCATTTGGACGGAATTCTTTTTATTGACAGAGGAGACGCTGAATTTGCCGAAAAGACAAAGGCTCAATTTTTGAAAAGAGCTGAAAAAGCTGCTTTAAAAAAAAGACAAAAGGAATTGAAAGCTAAAAAAATTGAAGCGAAATTAAATTCAAAAAAATGATTAATGTTTTATATGCCGGAAGTCCGGATGTTTCTAGAAATGTTTTAATGTTTCTCCTTGAGAATGAAAGAAAGTTTGATTTCAAAATTGTTGGTGTTCTTTCAAATCCTCCAACAGCAAAGGGGCGTCACAAGGAATTGATTCCAACGCCAGTTGCTGAAGAGGCATTAAAACAAAATATTCCAGTTTTTACTCCTGAACATCTTGATGGCGAATGCCGAGAAATGATTTCGAAAATAAATCCCGATTTATTAATCTGTTTTGCTTATGGACATATTTTTGGGACAAAATTTTTGGAAATGTTCAAATATGGTGGAATTAATATACATCCATCTTTGTTGCCAAAATACAGAGGTTGCACACCAGTTCCCGCTTGCATTCTGAATTTAGATAAACAAACTGCCGTAACGATTCAAACTTTATCACTGAAAATGGATGAAGGCGATATTTTAGCACAAGAAATAATTGAATTGACAGGAAATGAAACTACAGAGAGTTTGCTTTGTGAAAGTGCAGAAAAAGGTGCAAAATTAATTCTGCCTTTGTTTAAAGAAATTAATGAAACTGAATCAATTCCAAAAGGACAACCTCAACAAGGGAATGCATCTTATACTGGAATTATCACAAAATCTGATTCTAAAATTGATTGGAATTTATCATCAAAAAAAATTGATGCATCAGTTAGAGCTTATTTTTCAGAACCAGGTGCTTGGACAACAGAAAATAATCTTACATTGAAAATTATTGAAACAAAATTGATTTCTTCTGCACAAATTGATGGTAATAAATATAAAGATGAAACTGCTGGAAAAGTAGTGGATTTTAATAAAAAAATTGGGATAATTGTAAAAACCGGTGATGGAATTATTGGAATTGTCAGATTGCAACGGCAAGGAAAAAAAATAATGAATTCTAATGAATTTATGAATGGTGCGAGGGATTTTATAGGAACTCTTTTAGCTTAAATTTAAACTATAGAAATTTTATTACTACAAAAGGAAGATATATGGAAGAAGATAACAAAACAAAAAAGAGAATAGGCATAAACTTTTCAAAATCATATGAAAAACTGCAATCAAATGTGTTGGTTTTGTTTTTTGTATGTTTATTTTCATTCGTTTTAATGGGGCTTGTTGCCTTAGCAGTGTTTTTTATTAATGTGAAAGGTCCCGAGGAAGTTCTTGTTCCTAATGTAGTTGGAAAGAACTTGGAAACAGCTTTGTTAGAATTGCAAGTTAAGGAGCTTTATCCGAAAATCAATTTGCGTTATTCTGACAAACCTAATGATGAAGGCTTGATTTTGGAACAAAATCCTGAAGCTGGATCAATTGCAAAAGGTTATAGTAGAATTTCATTAGTTGTTAGTAGAGGCGTAATCGTTGATAAAGTTGAAGATTATGTTGGAATGAACATCAATGAGGTTCAACTGAAGATTCAAACTCTATTTGCAGGTCAAACTCATTCTTTGATAATATTGGATAATCCTGAATATAAACCTGATTCTGCTGAGGCTGGAACAATTCTTGAGCAAGACCCTCCTGTTGGAACTAGTATTTCTGAACCAGTGACTGTTCACTTAATTGTAAGTCGTGGTCCGAATTATGAAAATACAAGAACACCAAGGGTTGTTGGAATGTCTATTAATGATATTTTGCAGACTATAACAAGAAGTAAGGTTATTTTTGACATTAATTCTCATGTTGCAATAAATAATGAAGTAGCGGGAACTGTTGTGAGTCAGAGTGATTTAGATAAAGAATTTGTTCCAAACTATTCACGAATAACTCTTGATATTGCTTTGCCAGAGAAGAAAATTGATGACAATATTTATGGTATTTTTGAAACTATTTTGGCAGATTATCCTTATCCTGTTCCTATGAGATTAGATGCAATCCCTTCTGAAGGTGATTCATATACAATAATTAATTTCTCTCATTCGGGAGGAAGGGTAACAATTCCTTATTCTGTTCCTGAGAACACAGTGTTAGTTCTATATGTTGCCGATAAGGAAACGCAAAGAACTAGAATTGATTAGAAAAGGTTAAAAATGAATAAACCACTTGTTTGCATGACATTAACTGGTTCAACGCTTGAAGAAGATTTGAACCTAATTAAGAAATACGAAAAAAAAATTGATATCGTAGAACTTCGAGTTGACTATCTTGTTGAAGAAGAACAGCTTTATGTAAGGCGTTTTCCGTCTATGATTTACAAGCCATGTATTTTGACAATACGCAGGGATGTTGATGGTGGAAAATTCTCAAGTAGTGAGTTTTTTAGAACAACATTATTTGCAAGAACTTTGTCGTTTGCAGATCAAGATAAATCAAGAAATTTTGCCTATGTAGATTTTGAAGAGGATTATCATATTCCAAGTATTCAAGATGCTGCATTAGCTTTTGGTGTAAGAATTATTCGAAGTTGCCATAGCATGAAAGAACCGATTCATAATTTGACAGAAAAATGTATTTCTATGCGAAAAACTGGATTTGAAATTCCAAAAATAGCTTTTATGCCAAAATCATTAAATGATGTTTATAATCTTTTTGTTGAAAGTGAAAAGATGAATGATTTTGAACATATTTTGTGTGCTATGGGACCAGAAGGATTTCCTTCACGTGTTCTTTCAGATAGAACAAATTCTTATTTAACTTATGTTTCACCAGAAGAAAATTTGCAAAATATGGATGATATTGGACATATTGATCCTGTAACATTGAATGATTTGTATAATTTTAAGGCAATAACAAAAAAAACTTCCTTGTTTGGTGTTACCGGTTGGCCACTAAAAAAAACATCAAGTCCGTTGATTCATAATACTGGATATAGACTTCATAATATTGATGCCGTGTATATTCCTGTGCGTTCTCCATTAGTATCAGATGTTCTGAAGTTTGCTGAAGGCTTAGATATGAAAGGTTTGTCGGTTACAATTCCTCATAAAGAGTCTGTTACTTTTTATTTAGACGAACAGTCTCCTGAGGTGATACAAATTGGAGCGTGCAACACAATCATAAGAAAAAATAATAAGTGGATTGGATATAATACTGACGCTTACGGTTTTAAAAGAGCTTTAGAAGAGTTTTTGGGAACTGTAAAAATCAGACGTAAAAAAGTTGCATTAATTGGTGCTGGAGGTGCGGCAAAGGCTGTTGCATATGTATTAAAACAGATGGGAGCTAGAGTTTGCATTTTCAACAGAACGATACTTCATGCAAAGCAGCTTGCTGAAAAATACGGTTTTGCTTATTGTGAATTATCACCAGACAATATTGAAATTCTTGATGAATATTCGTCATTGATAATTCAAACGACTTTAGTTGGAATGAACGAAGATGGAATTTCTTCTGAAAAAAATGATCCAATTTACTTTTATAAATTCAGAGGAAATGAAATGTTGTTTGACATTGTGTATGAACCATCATTAACACCAATTCTAAGAAGAGCGAGTTCTGCAGGTTGTACTATTACAAATGGTTACAAAATGCTGGAATATCAAGGATATAGTCAGTTTAAATTGTTTACAGGGCAGGTTTATGAAATTCCTGTTGCAAATATAAAAGAGTAGGAACGCTAAAAATGACAAAAGATGAACAAAAGGTTTTAGTTGCTGAAACAGCCGTAGATACATTGGTAGAAAGTGGAAAAATCTTTTCTGGAATGAAAATTGGATTAGGAACTGGTTCTACAGCTATGCCCGCAGTACGTAGAATTGCTTATCATCTGCAAAAAGGAACAATAAGTGAGATTAAAGCTGTTGTTACAAGCTTTCAAACTGCAAATGAATGTCAAGAATTGGGTATTCCAGTTTTTACGCTGAATGATAAAGTTATCGGTGGAAATCTTGACCTTGCAATTGATGGTGCTGATGAAGTTGATGTTGATTGCAATTGTATCAAAGGTGGTGGAGCTGCTCATTTACGTGAAAAAATGGTTGAATATAATTCCAAAGTATTTGTAGTAATTGGCGATGAATCAAAAGCTGTTGAAAATATTGGAACAAAATTCCGTGTTCCTGTAGAAATTATTGGAGATGCAAGAGTGCCTGTAATTAAAGCGTTGAATTTACTTGGTGCTGATTGTATTTTGCGTGAAGGGGTTAGAAAGGCCGGCCCTGTAATAACTGACAATGGAAATCAAATTCTTGACTGCCTATGGAAAAGCCCAATCAATGTTCCTCAGATGGAAGACAAAATTAATTCTATTGTGGGTGGCGTTGAAAATGGATTATTCACAAAAAACAAACCGATTGTTTTTATCGCAAAATCAGACGGAACTGTTGACATAAGAAATAATAATTAAGACTCAATATGGCATTGTTTCCTCCTTTTTCAGAAGAATTAGCTTTTCATTATTGTCAAGAGTTAATAAATTTGATTAATAATAATATTGTAGAAATAAGGCATAGTCCTAAAGTTAGTGAAGAAAGGGATGGACACGGAATAATGATTGGTGCAATGGTTTGCACTGATTGTTTTGAAAATAGAATCATTCTTCAAACTGTTTCTGGCATAAGCCAAAGTTTATATTTCAATAATAAAACAGAATATTTTGTTAATGGAATTAAGTATATAATAGTTCCTCCAGTTGTCAGTGAAGATGATGTCTATAAAAGCCTTTGCAAAAATGACTACGCCATTCATGAGTTGACAGACAAAATCAACAGTAAAGATTTTCTTTCTTGTATTGATGAATTGAAAGAAGAACGAAAAAAATTAACAACGGAATCTCTTTTAGCATATTTTACAGAATATGTCTTTCATAGATTTGATGGAAAAATAGTTACGCTAAATGAAATAATCAAACAAAAGGGAGTTCTTCCGCCTGTTGGAACTGGGGATTGTTGTGCCCCAAAATTGCTTGATTATGCTTTTTCAAATAATTATAAAATTATCAGCCTGTGTGAAGTTTTTTTTGGAAAAGAAACTGATAACCGTAAGAATGGGAATTCATATCCTCCATGTACGCCTCGTTGTGGATTTATTTTGCCATTTATTTTAGGTCTTGATATTGTCTACAGAGATAAAAGTATAATTGTGATTAATAAACAATCTGGACTTTTATCTGTTCCAGGTAGAGGAGAAGATAAAAAAGATTGCGTTGTTTCAAGATTGTTATCGCTTTTTCCGCATTGCATAAGCCAACCTTCTGTTCATCGTCTTGATATGGAAACTTCGGGGTTGATGGTTTTAGCTTTTTCTGTTGA
>JAAZCS010000141.1 GCA_012513125.1 Treponema sp.
AACATTGTTTTAACCTGCAACTCTGGTCCGCGTAGCGGATTGGCGCGTTTTGTGCTTGAGAGAGCGCAGCGAACGGCACAAAACGTGACAAAAGAGTTGTCAGGTTGAAAACTGTGTTGTACGTCACGCAATTTTTTAGCTGACAATATTTTCATATTTTATATTCGTCTGTACTCTTTTTCTTCCAATATCTCTTCTATCATCTTATTCAAAAACTTTTCTACATTATTTATATCGTTTTTTACTTTATCATTACTATATTTGCCTTTCAATTCTTCAAAACAGGAATTTCCTATTCTATTATTTTGTTCAATCGTTACTTTCGTATACTGATGCAGATTTACTGCCGTTTCCACATAGTGCGAAAATGCTTCATAAAATATATGTACTATTTCCTTATTTGTATTTTTTATATATTCGTCTGAAAGCATATTTTTAAAACTTTCTGATGCTTCTTTATCTTTTTTACTTACTTCTTCTATAAGATAATTTCTATACAGTTTAAACTCTGGTATCTCTGTTTTCCAGTTTGTAATTCCTATCGCCTTTATTTTTGCTAATATCTGGGTAAATATATCCCGGTTAAATTTATTTTCAATATTTTGGTTTTTACTTTTCAATAATACCAATGCTTTTTTATAGTCTTCAACCACACCGAATATTGTTACACTTTTGTCCATCCGGGCACTTAATTCTTTTGCATTTTCTGAATAATATTTTTCAAAATCTTGTTGTGTCTTTATCTGACCTGATATTACTTTTTGTTCAAGTTTCATCATTTTTTATTTTCATCCAACAGGTTTATCTTTATTCTTGTATTTTTTCAAGCGGCGAAAGCCGTCCGTACAACTATGTTTTAACCTGCAACGCGTTAAGCTGGCGCGGTTTGTGCATTGGAGCGAAGCGACTGCACAAACCGTGACAGTAGCGTTGTCAGGTTGAAAACTGTGTTGGGCAATCTTTTATTCCTATTATTTCTTCTATTTTTATATTATACATTTTTTCAAACTTCTGCTTTATAGAATATAATTTCTTCCATTTTTCAATTATATAATTATTAATTCCATTTCTAATCACTACATCAACCCAACGTATTTCCATTTGTACAATTCCATCAGCACTACCATATGAATCTGCTAATTGTATTAATTCATCATAATAATCATATTCAATTTCATTTAAATATCTTTCAATTTTATTATATTCAAAATTATCTATGTCAATTTCTCCTTGATATTCTTTTATTATTTTATTCGGAAATGAATGAGATAAACATATTCGTGCTATTCGTTCATCCTTATAACTAAAATAGTTAAATCCATCTAGTGTATGCTTAATATGAGATTTTCCAAAACGCCTACCTATGTCATGCATTAAGCCACAAATATAAGCAAAATCTGAATCCATAACATTTGTTTTTTGAGTTATTAATCTAGCAATTTTAGCTACATTTTTTGAATGATTTATCCATTTACCTGGATTTAGAATATTAGCTAATTCTAATTCTTTTTCAGCTTCTTCCAATGTCATTTTATACTTCTCATTATCTTTTTTTTTGCGCGCGCGAAGCGCGTCTGCCCAACAACTGGTTGTACCGCAGGCAGCTTGACTGCCTGTCGGCTACGAACCTATGTTACACGAAAATATTTCTTCTAAAAATATAATCTTACTTTTCTTCTTTACTTAAAAAGAATTTAGATTATTTAGAAGTAACACTTTTATTATAATGTTTTAAGCGACGAATGTTGCGTACTATCGCTACTTTGTTTCGCCCGAAAGTAAAATAACTAATATAAAGCAAGCTCGACTTGCTTTATATTAGTTTCCAATTAATTCAACCGCTTCTTCGTCCGAGCCCTAAAGTTCAATTCATTTTATAATCGAGCTTGACTCGATTATAAAATAATCCTTTTCTTACTCCTCATTACTTGTATTTGAAAACCATATATCCCAATAAGGTTTTTCTTCAGTTGGTGGTTCTAATTTTGGATATTCTATTTTTATCATGTGAACTCCCGGTTTTCCGGCGACTAACAACATGCATATACCTGGTTTTATTTCTCCATATGTATATGGAATATCAATTGAAATCATCCCATTTTCATCAGATTTTACATTTTGTTTGTCACTTATAAAATTAATTTCATTTCCCTCTGAATCAACGAGGTATAAAGATAATACCTCACGACAACCCCAATTTGTTACTTTGATTCTATATCCAGGAATATTGTCATTGATTTCTATACCATGTTGAATATGTATATCTACTTCGTTTTTATTTTCTGTTTGTCCAGAAAGAAAAGTTGGTAAGAGAACAAAAAATAAAGAAAGTATAAGTACTTTAATTTTTTTCAATTTTTCCTCCAAGCACCCCAGTGCGGGTGTCCGTGTAACATTCGGTTGAGCTGCGAACGGGCTTGTCCCGTGAGTCCGCTCGAACCGGTTGTTAGGTGGCGCCAGTCCACATTTTCCATTATTTTCTTCGCAATTGCAAGCAAATGATCGTTTTCCTGCGTATGTATAGGTATGGGAACTTACATTCCCCATCGGGAAGGGATAATCCAGACCATAGTCCGCAATTCTCTAACCCAGTACCAAGCCTACGCAAGTCCATCGCAAACTATCCTTGACCGCCTTGAGCA
>JAAZCS010000142.1 GCA_012513125.1 Treponema sp.
ATTCCAGTCTTCCAAATATCTTGATAAGTCATTGGGATATTAGAAGTTTCCAATACTTTTTTTGCATATTCCAAAAATTGAATCATTTTCTTCCTCTTTAAATTTGGCGGCGAAAGCCGTCAAGCTAACATTGTTTTAAACCGCAACTTTTCGCTATCAGCGATAAAGTTGTCGGCTTTGAAAACAGTGTTAGGTTTTATTCTTTCGTCCAATCTTCGACTTTCAATCCAGGAATTCTTGAAAACTCGTAATAATTATTTGTAATTACAGTCAGTTTTCTTGATAATCCCTGAGCTGCAATTTGCATATCATACGGGCCGATAACTTTCCCAATTTTTTCGAGATATGCACGAATAATTCCATATGCTTCTGTATCGTCGGTTGTAAAATCCAGAATATTTCCAAAAAAAGAAAAAAAATTAAGCATAGCCTGACGATTCTTTTCTCGATATTGACTTTTAGATGCGCCGTATTCCATTTCTGCAACAGTAATTGAAGAAACAAATACTTCATCTGGATTACATTCCAATAACCGCTGTTTCAATATTGGAAACTTATTTTTTATGAGATAAATGCAAATATTTGTGTCCAAAAGATACATCTAAAATTCTTCCCTTTTCTGCAAAACCGGTTGATTTCTACCTTCGTTCATAAAATCATCAGAAAACTCAGAAAGACTTCTTTCCAAATTTTCCCATTGATTTTCCTGAGGAAAAAGAATTATTGTTGAACCTATTTTCTTTATATAAAGGTCCGAATAATCGATATGAAATTCTTTTGGAATTCTAACAGCTTGACTGTTGCCACTTGTGAATACTTTTGTACTAACCATATTTATACCTCCGTATATATTAAAGTATATACATACATATTTACAATTGTCAATAAAAAAGGCGGGCTTGACCCGCCGTACAATTTTTAGTCTGAGTTATAGCCTTACCAATCAGATGATGCTGTTGTTATTTTAGCTGTATAACTATTTATAAAATTATCCAATTCATTTAAGACTTTCTGTCCTAAATTTGATGATGACTCTACCTCAAATGTCTGTCCATCTTTTGCGTAATTGCCATTTAAGGCATCTCCTGTATATGTTGCTGTTACATCAGAAAGAGACAATCTCATTTTTCCATCTTTTACTTCAACTGTAATAATTACATTGATTCTGTGGTAATAAATTCCTGAAGAAACATTGGGTATAATAAATTTCCCTTTTATAATACCAGATTCTTTGTCAGAAAATTCTATCACTGAACTGGCATTTCTAAACATATCAACTGCTGCAGAATTAGCTTTAACAAACAATGTTGATTTATTTTCTCCTGGAACATCAATTATTTTTTGAATTGAAATTGGATTTGCAGCAACATTTGAACTTACACAACTTGTAAATCCCCAAAGCATAGCGCTAAGTACAATTACAGAAACAATTAATTTTCTTTTCATAAAAATCCTCCAATGATTTTCATTTGATTAATAATCATTCAACGAATGATTCGAAAATGTGTTGGAGACTTTACTTTCAACGAAAGTGGCGCAGTGCGCCATCA
>JAAZCS010000143.1 GCA_012513125.1 Treponema sp.
GAACACACTTGATGAACGCTTGGATAATCTAAATTTGCAAAAGGTTCATCAAAAATAATCAATTGTCGATCCATTGCAAGAATTCCAGAAACAGCAAGTCTTCGTTTTTCACCACCGGAAAGCATTCTTGCCATTGATAATTTCTTATTCAACAAACCTGTCTTTTCTAATGAATCATCAACACATTTTTGTAGAGCAGCTTTTCTAAGTCCGCAATTTTTTGCCCCAAAAGAAACGTCTTCTTCAGGAGTTTCGCCCAAAATCTGAGAATCTGCATCTTGAAAAACCAAACCGACACTTAATCCATCAAGATTAATTTTTCCAGAAGAAGGTTCATCCAATTTCGCAATCAAAGACATCAACACGCTTTTTCCAGAGCCATTGGAGCCTGCAACAACAAGAAAATCACCTTCATTCAGCGAAAAGCTAACATTTTTTAGGGCTTCTGTTCCATCAGGAAAAGTTTTATAAACGTTTTTTACTTCAATCTTCTTATTCATTTTCCAATAAATTATTTTATATAATTATTTACAATAGGACGTAATTTTTTTGTAACAGGAACCATCACAAAAATTTTAATCAAATTACCTGGTAAAAAAGGAATCACAACAACAGAAAAAGCTTTCGAAAAAGATGAATTTGTAACATGCATAAATCCAAGTAATCCTAGAGCAAAAAGAACTACAGATGCCAAAACAGAAGCAGCAGCTATCATTAGATAAGAATGAAAATTGCTATGTGTTTTTTTATCAGATAACAAAAAATGTAAAAATAAACCGCCCACAAAAGCACTCACTAAATATCCAATCAAAAATCCACAAGTTGGAGCCCCGAATAAAACTTGAATTCCAGCTTTTCCAGAAAAAACGGGCAATCCAAGACATCCAATAATCAAGAAAACCAAAACTGAAAGCGTTCCATAAATTGGTCCGAGTAGCAATCCTGCCATCATTGCAAACATATCTTGCAAAACAATTGGAATTCCTGATGGAAGCGGAATTTGAATAAAGCAGCCAACCGAAATTATGGCAGCAAACAGTGCAGAAAATATTATTCCTGTTGATTTTTTTCTTGTCATTTTTATAATCCTTATTTTTGTATTTTAATTTTTCCTGAGGGAACTATTATCTTTTCATTTGTTTTTTCTGAAACTAATTTAGCCCAACCGTACCCATTTACACCTTTAAAAAGATATTCAGTTTTTGAATTGTCTATTCTGACTTTTTTATTTTTATCAAAACATAAAGTATTCCATTCATCGCTTAAATCTGATGAATCAGTTCTTGCAAGTTTTTCTTGAATTCTGAATTCGTCCAAAAAAGTAAGCAACACTTCTTTTCGGCTGTAATTCTGGTCAGAAGTAAAAACACAATCAGAGGACGCAATAACTGGTGTTTCATTTAAATTAACGCCAATTCCAATATTCAACCATTTTACTTTACAACCTACTGAATTAACTTCATCTAAAACGCCAGCTACTTTTCCTTTTTTTGTCCAGATATCGTTTGGCCATCTTACATAATATTTTCTGTCTGTCAATTTTCCGAGCGTTTTTACCAATGCAATTTGACTTGCCATAGTTAATCTTTGTGATTCTGATAGCAAATATGGAATGCGATTTATCAAAGTAAACGCAAGGCTTCCTTTTGTAGTTATCCAAGAATGAGTTCCCTGCCCTCGCCCATTTGTTTGAGTATCAGAAACTACAACTTCTATTTGACTATCTTTTTTTCCGACTTCAGCAATTTTGTGAGCTTCAATCATTGTTGACTTCACTGTGTCAAAATGAACAAACCTCTCTTCTCCACTGCCAAATTCCCATGGAAAAAGACTATCTTTTATATCACTTTCCAATTTATATCCCATTTTTGAAGATGAAATTGAATAACCTGCATTTTGAAGTGATTGCACAGCTTTCCAAATTGAAACTCTTGATACGTTTGATTGAATCGCTATTTCCTCACCAGAAATAAATGAATCATTATTCCGCAAAATCTCTAGAACTTTATATTTTGTAGAATTATTCTCGTTACCCATAATATTATATAGGGTAACAATATTTTTTTTTATTGTCAATTACCAAAAAAAAGTAAGCAAGAATTCAGAAGTTAAAAATAAGATAGATTCGTATAGTGATGAAATAGCGCACTTTAACGCACAAAATTAATAAGAAAGAGGTAAATTATGGATTTAAATCAAATCAAAAATAACAAACTAAAAATGATTCTCGGATTTTCTATACCATCAATAATTTCTATGATATTGACAGCTTTAATAACAATAATTGATGGATTTTTTATGGGTAACTATATTGGAAAAGAAGCCCTTGCAGCTGTAAATCTGGGATGTCCAATCATATATTTGTTTTTAGGAATTGGACTTATGTTCTCAGTTGGTGGAATATCAATTTCCGGCAGAATTCTTGGTTCAGGCGATAATAAAGAATGTAAAAATGTTTTTAACCAAACTAATTTTTCAGTTATTACAGTTTCAATTCTTTTAAGTGTGTTAATTTTTCTTTTATTTACACCAATAAAAAATTTAATTGGAGTAAAGGGAATTGTATCAACTTATTTTTCAGAATACTACACAATCTTACTTTTTGAACTTCCACTTATGATAATCACCTCATCTCTAGGTATGTTCATCAGAGGAGAAGGTCATCCTCGTTTTTACATGAATACAAACATTGTAAATGTTCTTTTAAACATCATTCTTGACTATGTTTTTACAGTAAAATTCAACTGGAGTGTCAAAGGAATTGCATTTGCATCATTACTTTCTACATTTATAACATTGCTACTAAATGCATCTTTCTTTTTATTCTGGTCAAATGTCTACTAATTTGGCTCATTTACTTTTTCTGTAAAAACGATGAATGAAACAATTTTGAATGGAAGTTCTGAATTTATTGGAGAAATGGCGATGTGCCTATCTATGTACGCGTATAATTATGTCATTTTGCATAAAATTGGATTTGATGGAATTACAGCTTTTACAATTGTAGGATACGTTTCATATATTTTCAGTATGATTATTATTGGATTTGGACAGGGAATTGTTCCTTTAGTCAGTTTTTCATACGGTGCAAAAGACTTTGAACTTTCAAAAAAAATCAGAAATATTACAGCAAGTCTTGTCGTAGGAAGTGGATTTTTTATAATGATTTTATTAGTTTTCCTATCTAACTGGTACAGCAAGCTTTTTACAAAAGATACTTCAATCTCTTGCATGATAAACTCGGGAATCTTGATTTACATGTTTTCATACCCGTTAGCTGGATTCAACACGATTATTTCTTTCTATTTTACATCAATTGGGAAAGCAAAAGAATCTGCATTCATTTCATTTTCAAGAGGTCTCTTTCTTCTATTAATAAATATTTTTATTTTCCCACAATTCTTTGGACTAACAGGCATCTGGCTTGTAGGACCAATCACAGAAGCCCTAACTGTTTTATTAAGCATTTTGTATATAATCAAAGAACGTCATGATTATCGCCGGTCGTATTAGTATTTGATTAAGAGGAAAAAAGTTTTTCAAAAATGATTCCGAAATTGATTATCTTGGAGAATATTATCTTTGAGGTAGGAATGAAGCGTTGTTTTATTTTGATTTTTATATGCTTTTGCTTGTTATCATGTAGCAATGAATGTGTGTCGATTAATGATGATTTCAGTAAAAAAAGAGTTGTTTCCTTAATTGAATGGAATTTACAAACCTTTTTTGATGGTGAAACATTAGGTACTGAATATGCAGAATTTGTGAAGAGTGATTCTTGGAACAGAAGTAAGTATGAGTCAAGACTGAAGAAGTTGTGTGATTTTATAGCTAAAGAAAATGCGGATGTATTCGTGTTTGAGGAAATCGAAAATATTGGTATTATTCATGATATTTCGAATTCGTTGGCGGGTTTTTCCTGGAGTGATAGCGAAAAGTGGATGTATTCTTGTTTTGCAAAAAACGAAGGAACTTCTATTGGTTGCGGGATTATTTCGAAGTTTCCGATAATGAGTGTGAAAACGCACGAGATGGACATTCGTGTTCAGAGAGTTAGTCAACCGTCGTCGAGACCTTTGATTCAGGCTTCGCTGGATGTTGATGGGAAAAGTCTTGATGTTTTTGTAGCACATTGGAAGTCGAAGTCTGGTGGCGAACTTGAGACAGAGATTTGGCGTGATTGGCAAGAATCACTATGTGGTTATCGTTTGAAGAATTTTAGTTGTGAGAATAGAGCGGCGATAGTTTGTGGGGATTTTAATCGAAATGCTGAAGATTTTTTCTGTAGAATTGGAAGTTGTAACAATGAAAAAAATACTTTTTTTAGATTTGTAGATTTTGGTTGTAGCGGACAAATTGGTTTATTTTCACCGTGGCTTGTTCGGAATGAAGTGGAATTATTTAAGACTGGTTCGTATTTTTATCAGAATGAATGGGAACGGATTGATAATATTTTTGGACTAGGCGAGTTTAGAATACTTGATTTCTGCCCATTGGACGATGGAGAGTGGGTTAATGAAGATGGAACACCTTTTCGATATACAATGTATAACGAAAAAGGTTATTCGGATCATTTGCCTATTTCTTGTAAAATTGAATTATGATTGAATAAAGTTTGCTCCAAGTTGATTCATAATTTCAAAAAAATGTGGAAATGAAACACTGCAACATTCCGCCTCATTTATTGTTACAGTTTCATATTTTGCTAAACCCAGTCCAAGACAGGATAATGACATTGCAATTCTATGGTCTTTGTATGATTAAACATTACCCCCGTGAAGAGTAAAAAGTTTATTTTCTGTTCCATCAATATTAATTGGCGAATGTCCATTTATAATCAGTGAATCATATTCAACATGAATATCAGCTCCAAGTTTGGAAAGCTCTTTTGTCATGGCATCTATTCTATCAGTTTCTTTCTTCCGACATATTTCAATATCCGAAATTATTGTTTTACCTTCAGTAAAGCAAGCAATTACTGAAAGTGCACAAATCGCATCTGGAAAATCTGATATTTTTATATTAAGTTCATTGTTTTTGTGATTTTCAGTTGATAAATATTTTTTTCCTTCAACAGATAAAGTTTTATTTTCTTTATTCCAAACAATATTTGCCCCAATAGAATTTAGAATATTTACAATTTCTTGATCACCTTGTGATTTTGAATCATCAACATTTTGAATTGTAATATTACTTTCAGTGATTAAGCTTGCAATTAAAGGAAAGGCTATTGCTTCCCAATCAGATGGAATTAAGCAATCAAAAGCTTTTATTGCAACTGGTCCTTTTACAGAAATATTTTTAAAATCTGGTGAAATAGTCGATTCCACATTAACCTTTTTCAGCCACTCTTGAGTCATTGTTAGATAAGGCGTTTCTTTTGGTGAAGAAAGCGAAATGTTAAATTCACCGTCCATTTGAGATGCCGCCATCATAAATCCACTGATATATTGAGATAATTTTCCGTCTGTAATTAACTTCTTTTTATTATTTATTGGACCTTTAAAAATAAAAGGTGGCGTTCCATTTTGTTTTATAGAAGAAGCTTCAACATCAAGCTGTTGCAATGAATCGATTAAATGATTTACTGGTCTAGTTTTTATTGATTCATCACCTGTAAAAATGCACCATCCTGAAAGTGTGGATAAAATTGGACACAAAAAATACATTATGGAACCAGAATTGCCTACATCAATAATACTTTCGGGCAAATGTAAATTCCGGCCAGCTCCTACAACAGTCCAAGTATTTTCTTTTTCATTTTTTGTAGCAGTTGCCCCTATTTTATTTATTGCTTCAACTGTTGAAAGACAATCATTGCTAGGAAGTGGATTCCTAATATGAGATACACCTTCTGCCAATGTTGATAAAATCAAAGCTCTAATTGTATGACTTTTTGAACCTGGAACAGTAACACTTCCAAATAATTTTGCTCTTTTTGATTGAATTTTCATAGGAATAATCTATCATAATGATTAAATTCACTCTATATATTTTAAAATAAAAATTCTTTAGATTGAATTGACATATAATTTTTGATAAAATTAAGGAAAAATTGATGGAGGATTGTATTTTGACAAAGAAAGCAATCATTTATGTTGATAATAAAGAAAACATAATTCCATTTTCTCAGTTCTTAGTTTCATCTGGATGGACGATAATTTCTGGCGATGAAACAGAAAATCTTTTGAAAAGTGAGAATATTCCTGTAGTTCATGAATCTGGATTAACTGAAAATATAAATGATAAGAATGATACTTTTGAAGTTATTAGAAAATTACTCAATTCAAATTTAAAAAGTGATTCTTCTGACAACATTTCACTAGTTTGTATTAATTTATCACCTCTGAAAGAAAAAGCTGGTTCTAATATCATATCAGATAATTTCTATTTGACTTCTATTTTAAGAAATTGCTTTGTAAATTATAAAAATCTTTTAGTTTTGACAGATCCTGAAGATTATCATGAAGCAGAAATTCAAATTAGAACAGATTGTATCACAGATTCATTTAGAGCTTATCTAGTTGGAAAAATGTTAAATATGATATCTGCTTATGATGGAATTGTTTCACATCAAATATTCAAGAATAGTCCATATGCAGATAAATTCTCTACCTATTTATCAATTCCGTACAAAAAGATAGGAAAATCTCTGGCTGGATTAAATCCACAACAAGAAGCTTGTATTTATATAAAAGATGAAGATTTCTCATTTTCAAATAATTCCTTAAAAAAAATATATAAAGATTTGCCTTGTAACATCATAACTGACGTTTCTTTTGCATTGGAGCAAATCCGTCTTCTTTTTAATTATTTTAGAACTCAATTTACAGTAAAAAGTGTAAACTGTGATAATTATGAATACACTACTCAATTTACACCGTTGACAGGAACCGTTTTTACTATTGCAGTAAAGTATAAATCTATTATTGGAGCAGCTTTAGCGGACAATACGTTAGACTCATTTTACAAAACTTTTACTTATGATACAGATAAAATTAGTGGTGCCGTTTTTGGATGCAGTGCCGTAATCGATGAAAAAGTTGCAAATGAAATTGTAAAAAGTAATTTTACAGCAATTTTTGCTCCTGATTTCACAAATGAGGCTCGACTAATTTTAGGTAATAATAAAGGAATTCGTTTGATAACAATATCTACTGAAGCGGAAATTGGTTATGACACTGAGTTTATTAACAGTGGATTTTTGATTCAAACCAAAGACAATTTATTATTTGATAAATGGTTTATAAAAACATTGAACAGACCGTCCCAGTCAAAAATTGACCAAATGGCGTTTGGAATGCTTTTGGTTATGCATATGAAAACTTATTCGGCTGTTTTGATAAAACAAAATTCTCTTGTAGGTATAGCACAAGGCGATATTTCAAGTGTCGATGCCGTTGATGAAGTCTTAAATAATTCCAAAAAGAATCATCAAAGAAGTAAAGTTTCAGAAAATACTGATGATAAAATATTGGCAGATGTTCTTGTTTGCGACACAGCAATTTCGTTATGTGATTCAATAAAAGAATTAATTAGTTGTGGATTGTCAGCAATTATTCAACCAGGTGGTTTACTAAATGATGACGAATTTATAAAATATTGTAATGAACATGATGTCGTATTAGTTTTTACAGGAATGACACATATTTCATATTAATATTGATTTTTAATATTTGGATTTTGTATGCTTTTTTATTTAGGTAAATATCTTCAGGCTTTTTTTGGACCTGCAAGGCTTTTTCAATCCTATGCTGTTCTTATTACAGTAGCTTTATTTTTAGGATTTTTTCTTTCATTAAAATTGATTCCGAAATTTTATAAATTTTTACCTCATGATAGGGGTCGAGAATTCACATTAACGGCGGATGCTGCAAAAGGTAAACCTACTGGAGTCGGTATTGTTTTTATTACAATTTTTGTAATACTTTGTTTCTTAATTATGCCAATGACAATCACAAGATCATCTATTTTGGTATTGACGTGGCTCACTATGTTAACAGGCTATCTCGATGATAGAAGTATTACTAGTTGGGGTGAATATTTAAAAGGATTTCTCGATCTTGTTATAAGCGTTTTAACTTCTATAATTTTGTATCTTGGATTAAAAAAAATATCAGCTGACAGTCAAGTCTGTTTTTGGCTACCATTCATTTCTAGTCATGTTGTTGTAAATCCTATTGTTTATGTTGTTATTTGTACTGTTATGCTTTGGGCTTCAATTAATACTACAAATTGCACTGATGGTGTTGATGGATTATCTGCAACTTTGGTTTTGCTAGCTCTTATCACACTTGGTTCAATATTTTATTTCGTTTTAGGACATGTTGAAATTGCAAAATATCTTCTAGTTCCTCACTTATCTGCTGGTGCAAATTGGGGCGTTATGCTTTTTGCTTTAGCTGGTGTTGTAATGGGATATTTATGGCATAACGCTTATCCAAGTAAATGTTTAATGGGTGATGCAGGAAGCAGAGCTTTGGGATATTTTATAGGTGTTTGTGTAATGGTATCAGGAAATCCATTTATGATTCTTGTTACATCGTCTATAATTTTTATAAATGGTGGAATGGGACTAATAAAAGTCTTTCTATTACGGTTCTTCAAAATAAAAGTTTTTGAAAAAATCAGATTCCCTTTGCATGATCACATGAGAAAAAATCATGGGTGGTCGCCAACTCAAGTTTTAATTAAATTTTCTATAATGCAACTTTTGATTACTGTTGCAATGCTTGGAATATTCTTTAAATTAAGATAGATATTTATTCTTGAAAGAGAACTGCTAAAGTTAAAGCGTCTTTTTTGATGTTCTCTATTTTGCAGTACTCATTTGGTTGATGTGCTTGATCATCAAGAGTACTCCAAACGGCTGCGTTAAAACCTTTTCTACGTAATTCTGCACCAACAGTTCCACCGCCAATTCCTATACATTGTGCTTCTAATCCATGGGCTTTTTTTATTGCTTTTGATAATTGGATTACTACAGGAGAATCATTTGGTGTGGCAGGGGATTCTGATTGCTGAGGAATTGACAATTCAATCTTTACGCCATATTTTAGTTCTGTTTCTTTGCACAATTCGTTCACTTTTTCCAAGACCGAACTTAATTTGTAGCAAGGTAAGATTCTACAATCCATGAAAAATGTATCTTCGCCAGGAATTATATTCACGCCGTCAACATTCTTCAATCTTTTTGTAGGTTGAAAAGTTGAATAACTCGGTTCAAAAAGTGAATCTTTTTTATCGAATACTTTTTCTAAGTTATTGATTTTTAGAGTCAAGTCACAAGCTGCAAGACAAGCGTTATTACCACTATCCGGACGAGAGCCGTGAGTTTGTTTTCCGATTACATGGAAACAGAGCCAAAGTAGATTTTTTTCTGCAATTTCAATTGTAACTCCATCTTTGTCTCCACCATCAGGAATTAAAATAAAATCTTTTTTTGAGAATAAATCATAGTTTTTGAGAATATAACTAATTCCATATTCACTTCCGCATTCTTCATCTGCAACAAACAGCAGTTTTATTGTGTGTAAAGGCTTAATCTTATTTTGAACAAAATACAATGATGCGAAAACCGATGAAACTAGGCCTTGTTGATTGTCTTCAACACCTCTTCCGTAAATTATTCCATCTTTTTGAATAGCTTGCCATGGATTTGTTTTCCATAATGATAAATCACCAGAAGGAACAACATCAAGATGAGTCATAACCCATATGTTGTAGGCATCAGAAATTCCTGGAATTGTAACGATTAAACTTGGACGCACTTTTTTGCTAACTCGTGAATCAGGAGCATCAATTCTTTGAATATTAGAAAATCCGTTTTCCTTGAGCCACTTTAACAGAACTTCACACTTTTCATATTCACCGTCACCTCCATTTTCCGGAGACAAGGCAACAGTTGATGTTAGAATTTCTTCTAAGTGAATCATTTCATTAGTTTTATTATTCAAAAAAGTGTTTATTTCGTCCATTTATTTTTCCGTTTGATTATCTGTTGTAGGCATCCCAAGTTGTTTTTACCAATGTGTCGATGTCGCTATATTTTGGTTCCCAGCCGAGAAGTTCTTTTGCATATTTACTTGTTGCATAAAGACAAGCAGGATCGCCTGGTCTTCTTTCGTCATTGTCAGCTTTTATTTCTTTTCCTGTAATTCTTCTTGCAGCCTCAATCAATTCACTTACTGTTGTTCCATTTTCAGTTCCAAGATTTACAGTAAGACTTTTGTTGTTTTCTTCAAGATATTTGAGTGCCAAAACATGTGCAGAAGCCAAATCTGTTACATGCACATAATCACGGATACAAGTTCCATCACGAGTGTCATAATCAGTTCCGAAAATCTTTAATCCACTTTTTCGTCCGATTGCAACTTCCATAACACGAGGAAGTAAATTTTCTGTATTTTGTTCCAATCCGTGAACTATTCCTTCTGGATCATATCCTGCAGCGTTGAAATAACGAAGTACAGCAAATTTCATTCCTTTTAATTGATCATACCAAGCCATAAATCGTTCAATTTCTAACTTTGTGAATCCATAATAGTTTTCAGGATTTTTTGGATGATTTTCATCCATTGGAAGATACTGAGGAGAACCAAAAACTGCTGCAGAAGAAGAAAAAACCATTTTTAAACAGTTAAATTTTACAGCTGCATTCATAATATTAAGTGTTCCAGTTATATTATTAACTGAATATTTTTCTGGTTTAATCATTGATTCGCCTGCGGCTTTAAATGCTGCAAGATGAATGAAAGCGTCGAATCCTCTAGAAAAAGCAGCTTCTATTTCAGAAGGTATTAATATATCTCCATGGATAAAGTCGTTTTGAGGAAAAAGATTCATTCTTAATCCAGTTGATAAATTGTCAAATACTGTTACTTTGTGATTATTTTTTAATAATTCCTTAACAACGTGACTTCCAATATATCCCGCACCACCAATAACTAATACTTTCATAATTACCTCGATTTCATTTGATAAAACAATAATAGTGAAAGATATATTTTTTCTCAATAGGATTTTCTTTTGAATTAGTGTATTGTAATTTTTGTTTTATAATAATAAACTTTGCTTATGAAAAAACTTACAATAATAACCATATTTGCGTTGTCAATTTTGTTTGCATCTTTTGCAACAGTAAAAGAAATTCCTGAAGATTTAACTGTTAATCAATTAATTCAAAAAGGACAATCTGAATACGATTTGGGGCATTACACTGCTGCCGAAACTTATTTTTCTGTTGCAATTCAACGTTTTGGAACTAACGATGCTGTTTATGTTGAAGCAAAATACGAACTAGGTCATCTTTATATAAAAACAAAAGACTACAAAAATGCATATTCAGCATTAACAGAGATAATTAATATTTTTAATTATTCACCTAGTTCTGAAATTCCAACTTCATACAAAAAATTAGCTCTAATTGAATTGAACAAAATTCCACGGAACATTAAAGAATCATTAGAAAAAAATTAATCTTTTGGTAGCAAGATGGAATTTACAACGATTCCATTTTGCTTTGCCAATGAAAGAACATAATCTTTTGAATATTTCTTTGTTTTTCTAGGAACTGGATGTGGTTCTGCATCTCCAATTAGAATTATCCTTTTTTCAGATTCATCGTTCCACTTGAAAAATTTTACTGCTCCATAAATTGCTTCATACACTGCTTCAGGAATATCTCCGCCTTCTGAACCGTAAATCCAAATTGATTTTAAATTCTTCTCAAAGACTTTCACTTTATTTGTAAAACCATAAAACTTTACAGGAAGACCTTCATAATTAAATGAATCGCCATAATCTCTGTAAAACAAAAGTCCTATTTGTGATTCAGGAGAAGTTTTCAAGTATTCTTCAATTAATTTTGGTAAATCAATTTTAAATTTTTCAATATCGTTCTTCATGCTTCCTGTTGCATCAATGGCTAAAACAATATTCCCAACTGAAGAGGATGGAATTGTTTTTAGAATTGATGAAATATCAGCGACAATAGATTCCGGTCCTTTTGAATAAATTACATTCTCTGAAATTTCATTGAATTTTTCACTAGCCGTAGGATTGTAATCATCATTTAGTGCAATTTTATCTTTAGCTGGTTTTTTAATTGAAACAAAATCAAACATAAAAGGATTGTCAACATAATCACCTGAATAATCGGCATATGGTTTTTGAAATGTACGAATGTTGATAAAAGTTCCCTTTCCAATATTGATTTCTCCATTTCTTGTCCATTCATATCCATAAATAATTGTTTGAGGGATGAAAATATGGAAAGCCTCTTCAAAAAAGTCAGTTTTTTCTACAGAGGAATCGACTAAACTGTATTTTGAACCTTCTGATTCTAAAACCTTTCCATCAAGATAGCGAATTTCATCTCCATTTATTGAATTATATTCTTTTGCTCTGTATGCATAGCTATCATTTTTGCCCTCGGGATCTTTTGTTGTATCTGTTAATAAGACGGAGCCAATAAAATTGTTTTTTCGAATATATAAGTGATATCCATTTTCAACCGTGATAATCTTTACATCATTAGCTGTTATTCTTAGTTGCAATTGTTCTGAAGTATAAACAATTTTTTGTGAATCTTTATTTGATGATTCACCAGTTTGTGAATAAATAAAAAGAGTCGTTGACAATAAAAATATTGAAATAAATAGTTTCTTATAAATCATACTCTATTATCGGTTTATCAAATAATTATGTTTATATTTTGTTTTCATTGATATTTGACATATGTTAATAATAACAGTATTATTAACATATGTCAGAAAAAGGAATCTTATGTCTAGACCAATAAAATGTAGAAAAATAGATAAAGAACCCGACTATAATGGATTTGAACCAAATGGAATTCCGTGTAACGAAATAGTTCTTTTAAGTGTTGATGAATTTGAAACTATCAGATTGATTGATTTAGAAAAAATGACGCAAGAAGAATGCTCTATCAAGATGGAAGTTTCAAGAACCACAGTAACAGCCTTATACGAAAATGCAAGATTCAAAATAGCAGATTCGTTAGTGAATGGTAAAAGATTAATCATTTCCGGTGGAAAATATAAATTTTCGGAATCAATTTATGATAAATCAAAAACAATAAAAATAAATAAAGGAGTAAATATTATGAGAATTGCAGTAACATATGAAAAAGGAGAAGTTTTTCAACATTTTGGACATACTGAAAATTTTAAGTTCTATGATGTTGAAAATAAGTCGATTACTAATGAACAAGTTGTAAACACTCAAGGACAAGGTCACGGAGCATTGGCAACTTTTCTTTCGGATGCAAAAGTTGATGTTCTCATTTGCGGCGGAATTGGTGGTGGTGCTCAAACAGCCCTTGCTGAAGTTAATATTAAAGTCTTTGGCGGTGTTTCGGGCAGTGCAGATGA
>JAAZCS010000144.1 GCA_012513125.1 Treponema sp.
ATATAGAGCAAAGATAATTGAAAAGAAATATACGGTAGCCTTAAAAATCGTCTTGTATAGTTTATTAATTAGTATCTTGTTGATTGGAGGTTTTAGCATTATTTATCAATTAAAGAGAAATGATATTGATTTCTTTGCGTTTGTGCTTCTATTCATTGGAATTCTTGGGCTAGCTGACTCGATATTGCCCAAGTTCAAATATTTGAAAAGGCTTATAACGATAATTGTCAACAAACGCACATCAAAATTCAGAGAAAAAGAACTTACTCGTTTTCGGAAAATTTTTGGTAGTGTAGAGGATACTAAAGCAGGTCAGCCACCGATTAAGTAGGAGGGGTCCTCTATGAACACAATCACTATTCAAGTAACAAACCTCCTCGGCTCAGCAATCTCCTCAGGAATCGGATCAGCTACATATATTGCCATTGTATCAGCACTTTACAAAAAGAACCTGAGATCTGGACTAGCTGTTCTTGGAAATATCTCAGTCGGCGGCGCAATCGAGAGAGTCACGAACTTTGCCGATACCGTAACCATGCTTTCCGAGAATGGTGCAAAAAGCGTCCTCGTTCCTATGTACAAACTAAATGAAATTTCAAATATCCCACCAATAATACTTGGGAATGCAGATGTACCCTTCTATTAGTACAAGCAAATGTTGATGCAAAAGGCGATATTGCAGGATTAAACCCAAACTAATTAATAATTATGTTTAGGAGAGGGATCAATGGAAAAGGTAAGTGTAAATCTAGAAAACTGCTATGGAATCGAAAAACTATCGTATGAATTTAATTTTGCAGATGATAACGTTTATGCAATTTATGCAAGAAATGGATTAATGAAAACATCCTTATCGAAAACATTTAAAATGATTCAAGAGAATAAGCAAGATGAAATTAAAGATGAGATATTTGACCTTTCTGGCACAGTAAATGTAAAGATTGACGGGACTGACATAACTGCCAAAGATGTTTTTGTGATTAAATCATTTGAAAACGCATATGAATCGGATAGTATAACGTCTTTGCTAGTGAACGATGCAACCAAGAAAAGTATCAGCAGTGTTTTAAAGTTAAAAGCATCTTTTTTGAAACTGCTAGAACAAAGCTCTGGTATAAAAATAACTAAAGTATCTGGTGGAAAAAAAGTTTTCGAACTGGAGCCTCTGATTGTAAAAGATTTTGGGTTTGATGAAGACAGTTTTTTGCTAAACATTGACGAATTTGATGTTTCAGAAATTGAAGTCGATTTTAGAAATGTTCAATACTCTAGCATATTTGAAGAACAAGTTTTAAAAAAAATTAGGTCGTCTGAATTTCAAAATAAAATAGATGAATTCATAATAAAGAGTGATGAAATATATGCTGATTTTGGTTTTCTGGACAAGGGTAAATTCACGTTGCCAAAATTGAAGGAGGCGGAGAAATCATTATCGAAACACAGTTTTTTTGTTAAGGACAATAAAATTGTGTTAGCTGGTGGCTTTGAGATTGGTGACTGTGATGGTTTAAAAGAAAAAATTAAAGAAGTTGACGAGAAATTAAAGGGCGTCCCGGAACTCAAAGAAATTGAAAAAATGTTGAGTGACGTAAAAGGCATGGCATTTAAAGAGGTCATCGAAAAGAATCCTGAAATTGTTGCATATCTGAAAACAGATGAACTTGATAAGTTGAAAAAGATATTGTGGCTATCTTACATTTGGGATGAGGAAGCAAAATTTCAAGAGCTGAGAAATAAATGCCATGATTTGGAAACGGAAATCAGCACCGTAAACGTAGATGATACCCCTTGGCGAGATGCACTAAATATTTTCGAAGATCGATTTGATGTTCCATACAATATGAAGATTACTAATTTGAAAAGTTCTATTATTGGTGAAAGTATACCAAGGGTAGAATTTTCTTTTACTAGAGATTCAAATTCGGTTTGCTTAAGCCGGACTGATTTGGAATCTAAAGATGTGTTGAGCCAAGGTGAAAAAAGAGCATTGTATTTATTAAATATAGTATTTGATATAGAAGAGTGTAAGAGACAAAAGAAGGAAACTCTTTTTATTATTGATGATATTGCGGATTCATTTGATTACAAAAATAAATACGCAATCATTGAATATTTATATGATATGGCAAAAGAAAACGATTTCTGCTTGATAATAATGTCTCATAATTTTGACTTTTATCGTACTGTTTCAAGTCGTCTGTGTTTGAAACGAGAAAACAGATTGAGTGCAGAATCTTGCATAAATGAAATTTCACTAAAACAAGAGAAATATCAAGACAGACCATTTGAGTTTTGGAAAAAGAATCTTGTTATTAAAAATATTCTGGCGCTCATACCCTTTGTGCGAAATCTTATCGAGTATGGCGAAGACAAAAAAGTTGGTGAACTTACCGGTATAGAAAGCGATTATTTGATACTTACAAATTTATTGCATGAAAAAGACGACACAGAACGGATTACTTTTGAACATTTAAAAAAAATATACAAATCCTATATGGGTGTTGATAATTTTAACCCTTCAATTGACAACACGGAATCCGTATGCCATGAGATTTATATAGTAGCTGATAGTATTACTAATTCTGATGTGGATCTGGAAAATAAAATTATTTTAGCGATTGCAATTAGGCACTTAGCAGAAAAATATATGATACAAGAGATTAACAATTATAGTGGCGAGTTATCTTGGAAAACAAAGAGAAAACAGAACAATGGGAGTGCTCAAGAGTTTATGAATCATGTAAAAACTGCATTAAATCAAACACGAGAATTGTGTACTGGATTTCAACAGTTTGGCGATAAAGAAAAAGTGAAAATAGTTGAGCAGGTCAACATTATGACACCAGAAAATATTCACTTAAACTCATTTATGTACGAACCAATTCTCGATATGGATATTGTAGAATTGATCAAATTATACCAGGAGGTTAAGAATATCTGAAGCAACTAGATATGTGAGTACAGATAGACAGATGTATTTTCTCATATATTTATCAGAGGTAACAGAACTGACGAACCAGTAAATAATAACGGATGTTGACATATTAATAAATCGAAATTACTCAACAGGGGTATGTTTTTTCAATCAAAGAGACGTCGATCTTACTTGCACTGAGATGCTAGATGAAGAAACGCATCATATAATGTGAAATGAATTACGAAGGCGAACCAACAAAGGAGGCCCCAAATGCACGAAATCAAGTGCCCGAGCTGCGGTAAAACATTCACTCTGGATGAGGCCGGTTATGCGGACATTCTAGGTCAAGTTCGCGATGTGGCTTTTGAAAAGGCTCTGCATGAGCGACTACTGCTCGCCGAGCAGGATA
>JAAZCS010000145.1 GCA_012513125.1 Treponema sp.
TTATTATTTTCTAAATTTGAATTGTTAATACTAGATCCAACTGCCGTAATTTTTGATTCAGGGAATTTTTCGCTAAATATTTTTACACATGGAATTGTAAATGAAGACGGATCTTCTCCTCCAATGCAAATTAAAATATTGCTTATTTTATCACTTTTTTCACTTCTTACATTTTTTGGTTTTTGAATATATCCTGTATCAACAAAATTCGCTTTTCGTTCAATTTTAAATGATGGAATTATATCCAATAAATAGTCAATCTCTTCATGAATAGAGCCACCCTCATCAATAGAAATAATAGATTTTCCACAATTGAGCTTTTCGAAAATTTCACTACTTGTATTAAAATCATCTAAAACAAAAATAGCAGGATAATCTTTTTGAGGAAGTTCATTAATAACTTGCCAATTTTCCAAACCCATTTTCATATATTCATCAATTATGATATTAATTCCAGGCAAAGTGGCATCTTTTGGAATATATATAAAACTTGGAATAGAAATTGCAATCTGAAGACAACGGTGCAAATGACCGGTTCCATGCCCTTTATCAGTTGAAGGAATTAATACAATAGGATTTTGAACAACTTTTGATTCACAAGCTTCAACTATCTGACAAGCCTTGTATGGAGGAACAAAACTTTTTTTTGATAAGTATTGATCAATCATTATTGCATGCAAATAATCTGAATAAGTGTCTACTGTTGTTCGATAATTTGGATAATCGTAATCTTTACTTGGTTTTTCAAATAAACAGACAAAACTATCTTTGTGATTATATAAAGCGGGTCCTACATGTTCTTTTTCATATTGTGAAGATGTATCACTTTGTGCTTTTAATAATGAATTAGCTGAAAATACTTCAATTCCAGACCCGTGCGGCAAATTTGAGTATGTAAAATAATCGCATTTACCTTTTCCTTTATTCTTATTTTCAAATTCAATTACACTATCTTCAGCTGCTTCATAGAACAAAAAAGGATTATCAGCTGTTGCTCTAATAACAATTGAAGGTTTTATCTCTTTTATTAAAGAACAATATCTATCTAAAACATCATCCAAAGAACCTGCAAAACACATAAAACCATTTTTTTGGCAAATTTCGTTAATAATTGGATAAGATTCTCTGTCAGTCGCAACATAATATGCATCTGCTTTCACTTTTTTCATTGATTCTAAAACCCAAGAAAGAATTGGTTTTCCACCAAGAGGTTTTAATGCTTTTTGGGGCAATCTTGTTGACGAAAGTCTACATTGAATTATTACAGCACGATTTATTTTCATACATTACTCCAATTTTCAATTAGCATTTTCAAATCCATCTTATATTTATATTTATTTTTATCTACCCAGTTTTGTGCATCCTTAAATTGTCTTCTTGCTTCTAAGTAGCCACATGATGAATTTCTAATAAATTTGTAAAAAGCAGAATTAGGAATAACGCCATGATCATTTTTGTATTTTGGAAGTTCATTTTTTAAATAATAACGCAAATAATCATATGTAATAGTTCTGTCTTCCAATGGATAATCTTCAAAATATGAAAATTTCAACAGAGTTGTTATATGAGTTTCTTCTCCCCAAAGCCAAGAACGAACAAACAAATCTAATATTTGCCAAAAAGGAGTTCTTATAGAATAATCAAAACCTCCAAGTTGGATAAACTTTTTTCTATTATATATACCTATATAGTCATATGGATATAGAGTTTTTATTCCATCTGAAGTTACAGAAGAAGTATCTATTTCAAAATGAGTTTTTTCAGCATTTGGACTATACTGGTTCGTTATTGTATTTTGATTCTTGTCTAAAAGACGTGGAACTAAACAAAAAATATCATCTTTTACTAATCTTTCTGCAAGGTGAGGAAGTATTACTCCTGAAGGAATATACAAATTATCACTCAACACTAAAACAAAATCAGATTGAACTTCGCTCATTGCAATATTAATCAATTCACCAAGAGTGGAGTTTTCAAGAGGAATAATAAATTTTACAGCAGGAAAAGCCTTCGAAATATCGTCAATTGAATAGTTTTCTGCATTATTTTCAATAGAAACAATTGATTGAAAATTACATGACATTAAATTCTCAAAAAGATTCAACCTAAAATTACTACTACTGCTATTCAATAGAATTACAGAAATATTCAGGGAATCTTTTTTTATTTCAGTTTGACCACCAATTATTGTTCGATTAATCTGGTGTTCATCAAAAGTTAAAGGTATAGTATTCATCACAATCCTTGCATTTTCCTGTATATTTGCCTTCTATTTGTTCACAAAGGCATTTGTTTTTTCTTTTCCATATATTCGAGAGTTCTTCTGTAAAAACATTTCCGATGCAATTATCCAAAACATGTTCCCTGCAAAAGACTACATCACCATTTGTTAAAATGGATAACTCTCGACGTAATTTCCAACAAACATTTCTTTCTAACGGAGATAAATCAGCCGGTTTTCTATTTGGTAAAAACCCAGAATAATTATCATATTTTTGAATTATAAATTGACCTTTAGATGGACTTTCTTTTTCTTTCCAAAAACGGAAGAAATTTTCCAATTCATCTTCATTTTCATTCATCCTTACAAACTGTGGATAAACATTGTTGCCAATAACTTTATTCAATTTTGCAACATTTTCCATAAGTGTTTTTATTGAACAATTGCATTCTGGATGTAGTATTCTATATTTTACATCAGTGAAACAATCAATTTTTATAGATATCATAATTCTAGACCATAGACTAAGCTGATTATTTCTTTCCCTATATAAAACATCAATTTTTTCTATAAAATCATCTGTTATCAAAATTCCATCAGTTTCAATAAAAACTGACATTTTATTATAAGATAATACTTTTTCTATGAATTTGATAATATCTTTATGGAATAACGGTTCCCCCCACAAAGAAAAACCAATCACCGCTTCATTTGAAAAATCAGAAATTTTATCTATCAATGTTGCAAAATCATCAAATTTCATCATTTCATTGCTTGAAGTAGCCTCTTTTTTATACTTATTTCTATAAGAATCTTCATAAGGACTATAAATACAACTGCCTGATGATTTATCACAAATTTGTATTTCATAAAATGAAGGAACAGTTTTTAATATATTTTGATTTTTTGCCGCTTTTGTACAGAGTTCTTCCACATTTTTACAAGTTGCAAAACTTGGATACAATTCTTTACAAGCAAGAAAATTTTCCTTTTTATCCGTACAAAAATTAAATCTATATAGACGCCAATCTTCATCTGAAATAATAGTCTGAATGTCGAATGAATTAATATCATTTTTTATAAATGAAAAAATACCATCCCTACTTATGGCTTTTTTTCCTTCCTCAATGTACGTTTTTTTTGCTAACTCACAAAGAATTCCGCAAGTTCCAGTATCAATAATTTCAGGAGAAAATCCATTTGGATAGCCATCTGAAAAAGTATATTCTGATTTATATTTACAATGTGTTTCCAATAACTTTCTTGTTAGTTCAACATTTATAAATGGGCAATCAGAATATGAAAAAATTATTGTTGAAGCGTCTACACCTTTTGCCATATCTAGCATTTTGCTAAATAAATCGCCTATTTCATGACACTTACTACTTTTAACAGTAAAAACTTCTTCACTAAAATTTTTTGCCCAGGCAAAAGACATTTCTTCTGCACTTTTTCCATCAAAAGCTTTTTCATTTATATAATCAGATTTTTCATCTTTAAAAAAAATTACAACGTTTTTCATCTTTTTAAATATCGGCAAACTGTTGAACAAGTTAATATTATTGAATAAAATTATCAACTATATGGAATCAATGTTTTCATTTGCGGATCAAGTTCTTTCAGTTTCAGATATTACAAATTTAATAAAAGAAATGCTTGAAACATCTCTAAAATCAGTCACTATTGAAGGGGAAATCTCAAATTACAAGCCGAGTGCATCTGGACATGTTTATTTTACATTAAAAGATAACGACGCCCAAATTTCAGCTGTAATTTTTAAAAGCTCAGTTTATAAATTGAAATTTAATCCAAAAGATGGAAATAAAGTTCGTTGCACTGGCAATATCACAGTTTATAAACAAAGAGGAAATTATCAGATTATTGTTTCAAGCATGGAACAAGTCGGAGCTGGTGATATTCTACAAATGTTGGAACTTCGGAAACAAAAACTGGCAAAAGAAGGATATTTCGACAGCGACAAAAAAAAACAGCTCCCACTCTTTCCAAAAACTGTTGGAATTGTTACAAGCCCGACAGGAGCTGCAATCCGTGACATTTTGCAAATTACAAAAAGAAGAAATAAGAATATTGACATAATAATTTTTCCAACGATAGTTCAAGGTGAATATGCAGCCTCTTCTATATGTAGAATGATTCATCTGGCAAATTTTTATGAAATGTGTGATGTTTTAATTATTGGACGTGGAGGCGGAGCTTTAGAAGATCTTCTTCCTTTTAGCGATGAGAATGTAGTAAAAGCCGTTTTCAATTCAAACATTCCTACAATTTCGGCTGTTGGACACGAAATAGACTGGGCTTTGTGCGATTATGCAGCAGATAAAAGAGCTGCAACACCATCGGCGGCGGCTGAAATTGCTATTCCAATAAAATCAGAAATCATAGATAAATTAAATACTTACAAAAGAACACTTTTTTCAGAAATTACAAACAAAGTTGAAAATAAACGACTTTTAATTAAAAGTTTTAATCCTGATATTTTACACATGCGATTTAGAACAATTCAACAACCACTACTAACTCGTTTTGACAATTCAAAAAAACTACTTCAAGAAAATATAATTCAGCGAATTAAGGATTTACGAATCGAAATACAAAATAAAAAAAATCTACTTGAATCTTCTAGCCCGGATGCAATATTAAAAAGAGGATATTCAATCATCTATCAAAAGAAAACTGGAAAAGTAATCACGGATGAAAAAGATTTATTAATTAATGATGAAATAAACATACGCTTTGCTCAAGGACAGAGGGAAGCAATAATCAAAAACTAACAAAGGAAATAAGAATGAACACATTTGAAGAAAATTTAGCAAAATTGGAAAAATTGACATCTGATATAAAAAGAAATGACATATCTTTAGAAGAGGCTCTGAAAGATTTTGAAGAAGGTATGAAAACCGCTTGTGGAATGGAAAAAGAACTTGACAGAATTGAAGGCAAAATACAAATTCTCATGACCGAACCACAGCCAGAAACTAAAGAAAACCGCCCTCAATTAGACTTGTTTAATGCAACAGACGACGAAACAGGTACTTCAGGTACTCCTGAAAATGGAGTTCGTCAATGAGTTTAGAAAATCCGGTTCATGAATTAGATCCAGAAGTATCACGCAAAATCGCAGCCGGAGAAGTTATTGACAGACCAAACGCAATAATTCGGGAATTAATGGATAATTCAATTGATTCAAAACCAACTTCTATCACAGTAGAAATTACAAATGGCGGAATCGATAAAATCAGAATAATTGATGATGGATGTGGAA
>JAAZCS010000146.1 GCA_012513125.1 Treponema sp.
TACTCTAAACTCAGAATATTTTCCCAAAGTTTTCATATCCATGCAAAATGAAATTGTTTGTGGAAAGTGTGAGCGAAAGTTAGAAAGAATTAAATATCCATGCTCGTCTAAATCACCAAAATAAAATAACTTGTAATTTTTTAGCCATTCACATTTTGAAAATTGTGATGATGTAAACCCATGTCCCCAAATGCAAATTGAATTTTCAACTTTTGGAAATGTTAAATAGACCATTTCATTTTCTACAATGAATATTTTTTTAACATTTGTAAGGAGATTTGACTTGTCTAAGTTTTTAAAATCTTCTAAAGGAATAGAAAGTTCTGAAACTGTTATAGAGCCAACTCTTAATGAAATATTTTCACAAAGAGAGCGAACTCTTGCAAGAAAAGGTTTTGTTTTTATTCCGAACGACTCTTCAAAAGAATGTTCTTTGTCATCAGAAATTATTAAACTAGAAATAAGTGCTTTATTATTTTCTATAAATTTTGTATGAACAGGCAAAGGAATTTCACGAATGTATAAGTAGCTATTTTTATTCTCATTAAGCCACTTTACACAAAGAATTATATCTTCCCAAAAGTTTTTTTCATATACATTTGTTAAATCTGTTATATGTAAAAGAGGCCATTCTTTTGAAGTGATTTTTGTTTCAATTAATTTTTTTTGAATAAGATTTATTGCAGAAAGAAATCTTTTTACTTCTGAAGTTTTTTCTATGAATGAAAGATAATCTTTTTCTGTTTCAAAGTAAATTGATTTTATTTCTGTTTGATTCGCATTGCTTCTTGTGTTGCGAGTTTCTAATTCTAAAGTATAACCTTCACCTATTTTATTTTTGCTACTGTTAAACAGTGGTTCCAACTGTTTTGCTCTAGTGCGGATGTCGTCTTTAGCATTTCCTGTGTTGCATCTAATATAGAGTGGAAAAAATTGTTTTACCGTTGAATCATTTTCGGAATTAATTACTTCATCAGATTGTGACTGTAACTTTTCTACTAAATATTTTAAATATGTTTTATATTGATTCAAAGATTTAGTTTTTAGTTCTTCTACAGTTATCATTGTTCCACTTCCGAATTAAAATCTTTTTTATGTTTTTCATAATCTTCAATAGACATATGTAAAATTATTGAGCTATTTTCTTTTGTGCTTTCTGTTATATGAACTGTAGAAATATATTTTTCCACAATGTTGATTTTATCAAGAGGTGTAATTACCATTAGTTGTAAGTCAAGTTGGTCAAAAAGTTTCATTGCATACTCAGAATTAAAAGAGTCGCTCTTGCTAAATGCTTCATCTATTAAAACAAATCTAAACGAAGCCGTACTTGAGTTTTCTTTTTGTATTCCAAACTGATACGCTATTGAAGAGGCTAGAATTGTGTAAGTAAGTTTTGCTTTTTCTCCACCGCTCAAACTTGCTGTGTTTTCATAATATTTTTTTTGCGTGCCATCAGTTCTGTATAATTCCTTTGCCGCAAAGTCAAACCAATTTCTTATATCAAGTACAAATTTCTTGTCATAATCATTTGATTGCAACTTGTCTATAAGTATTTTTATTTGATTGAACAATTGTTCTTCTTTTTCTTCATCATGCTGTGACAAATATAAAGAATCTGGTATTGCATTACGAAGCATTGTTTTAAAGTCCTTAATTCTAATGTCATTTCTGTCTTTATATTCAAGTTGCAAGAATGTATCAGGATTTGTACTGTATGTTATTGATTTTAAACTTGAGTTTAAATTAGAAATTGCTTCTTGTATTTCTTGTTTAGCATCTTGTATAAATTGATTAAAATCCACGATGTCGTTTTTCATTGTGTCATGAAGATATTCTTGGAACTGCTTGCTGTATCTAGGCAAGTCATCTTTTTTCAATCTGTTGTAAAAGTCAATGTAGTCATTTAGTGAATCAAAAGTATTTCCAAAATTATTGAACTCACTAGACCAGTCACCATAATGAGACCTTAATGTTGGTGACGGACTTTTTATTTCATTCATTTTCTGAATAAGCTGAGTGTCAAAACCGTTCATTCTTTGTGAGCAGCCGTTTGCCTTTGAATTAAGTTCACCACTGATTCTTTCTTTATTTGCTTCAAGTTCCGAAATTGTTTTTGGTTCAGATAAACGTATATATTCCTTATGAAGATTTTCTAATTCTATTTCTATATTTTTTGAAATTAAATCATCTTTTAAAAGAGTTTCTAAAGTTGATTTATTGCTTTGAAGTTTATTTTCTATTTCTTCTAGTTTGCTTTTCACGACTCCAAGCACTTCATTTATTTTACTGATTTGTTCATTAACATTACTCTTTTCAATTTTTTTATCATCAAGTTGTTTTTGCAAATCACGAAGACCTGTAGCTTTTGACTCAAGTAATTTTACTTCATGTTGAAGTTTATCAATTTGCTTTGCACAAGATTCTGTGTCTATTTCACTCCATGAATTATATTCAGTAATATTTTCTAAAGTGCGAATTCTATTTTCGCTTTCACAGTATTGCAATTCTGTTTTTTCTAATGAAGATATATTTTGTTTAAGCTGATTTTCCACTTCATCAAGTTGAGAACTTAAGTTCTTTCTCTTTTGAGTATTATCCCAGCCTAAAACTTGTACAAAAGAATTCTGTATATTTTTTCTGTCATCTTTTTCATGTCTAATTTTATTTTTTATAAGACCTGATGAACTTAACGCTCTTTCTGCCTTAGTAAATTCTGTAACATCATCTGTACAAAGATAATTAAAATTATCATTTACATATTGCGTTATCCATGTAGTTAAAATATGATTTTGTTTTATTAAAAGTTTTCCAGGAACTGACTTTACAGGCAAAGATTTTAAATTTTCAAGAGAAAGATTTTCTTCAGTCTTTAAATAAACAATTCTACCATGAAGATTATTATTTTTAACATACTCGGTAACTTTTTTGTAAAGTTTTTCTGGCACTAAAATATCAAGGGCAAAGTTGTGAAGAAGTTTTTCAATACCATAATTCCACTGCTGCTCACTTTCTGCAACACAAAGAAGCTCTCCTGCAAACGGCAATTCATTTTCTTCACAATGAACAGCTTTAGAAAGTGTTGAACGAAGCTCTATATTTGCAAGCGGGATATTAGAATTTCTGTTTCCTAAAGAAGCAAGCTCTTTCGTTATCGAATTTTTTTGTTCATACAATTCATTTTGTGAAGTTTTAATTTCAAACTTTTTTGCTTCAAGATTCTGTTTTGAATCATTTTCCTTGTTAACAAGAGAATCTATTTTCTTTTTGTTTTGAAAAAATCCTGCTTCAGACTGAGGCAGTGGCAAAGAAACAATATCAATTTTGTTTTTATATAAATCACGATTGCTTTGTATTCTTGCTTTATCTTTTGTAAGATTTTCTATATCGTTGTTGAGTTTATTAATATGCTGATATTCATCGTCTTTATTCAATGCAATTTCTAGCGATGTTATTTCTTTTTCTAAAGTCTCACGCTTTGAAACTTCATTTTTTTGATGTTCTTCTGTTTCTTCTTTATTGTTTTGAAGTTCCTTTTGTTGTTCTTCTAACAAGTTTACAGCAGTTGATGAATACCATGCAGGAATTACTTGCACTAAATTTTGCAAACGTGTTCTTTCTGTTAGTTCAGCTTTTCTTTTTTCACCAAGTTCAAGAATAGGCTCTAGAAGCTCTATTTGTTTTTTTGTCTTTTGAATAATGTTGTAGCTATTAATTAACTTTGTATAGTTAGATTGCAGTTTTTCAAACTGAGTATCTGCACCGCTTTCTTCAAGCATATTTGCCCTGATAAAATCTGCTAAGTCACCTAGAACTTTTAATCCTACCGTTTGTGAAAAAAGCCTAAGTGCTTTATCTGAACGAAATCCAAACAACTGCGAAAAAGTATTTTTGTATAATTTAAAATTATCACCGTAAAATATTGTTCCAAAAGTATCTGTAATAATTCTTTTCCATTTTCCATTACGATCAAGAGCCATTTCATGGTTTGCAAGAGTTTCATTTATTTGTTCTATCGTAAGTCTTTGTTTTGTAATTGCATATAGATGTTGCAATATGTCGCCAGAAAAATATCTTATTTGAAGAAGACTATACGTTGTTTGCAAACTGTCATTTGTAAAGCAGCCGTTTAAAATAGAAATAGTATCTCTATTTCTAAGCGTCTGTTTTTTTGCAGAAGCACTATCTTCGTCCTGCTTGTTGCCGTATGCTCCAAGAACATAAGTTTCTTCTGTGCGATCACGCTTTTTGTCTGTGCCAGAAGACTGATTGTATGAGCGATTTTGATATGGAACAAGAAGTGAAATAATTGCATCTACGATTGTTGTTTTTCCGCTGCCATTTGTTCCAGTCAAAAGAGAAGATTCTTTTTTGCAATCAAGTGTAAAAATTGATTCGTTAAAAACACCCCAGTTATAAAGCTGGAAAATATCAAGTCTATATCCATCAGAAGAAAATAAATCATTGCTCATTTTTTACCTCTTCATTGCTACTCTGAGTACCATTTGCTTCTTGTAGTTTACGTTTAAATTCTTCCATAAAATCAATATTTATTTTTGCACGTATGATTCTTCTAACTTCAAACTCTCTATCAATATTTTGTAAAGATGTTGCTTTTTGTGTTTGTAAATTTAATTCTCGTAAAAAAGATAAGTTAACAAGTTGACTTAAATAATTATCTAGATTTTTATAATACTTAATCTGGTCAGATTTTTCTTTTATAAAAACAGAAAGTCGTTCCTTGATATCACTTTCTTTTAGAACACAAATAGAAGACTGGTTCTGTGAAGTATCAAACTGATCAAGCGCTTCTCTTAATAAAACACAAAGAAGTGAAACTTCTGGGGTTAATGGGATTTTTCTTATAAGATGTGGTAAATCGGATGGCATTGTATCTTGAGCCATTTCGTCTTCTGTAGAATTTCCAGAATCAATACTGTCATCATCAGCTTGTTTTAAAAAAGCATAACCATCGCTTTGGTCAACATAAACCACAAGCCCAATTGTTGCAAAATAATTTTGAATGTCACTTGTCCAAGATGTAAGTGTGTTCCATGTAGTGGCGCTATAATCTTTGTAAATTGGTCCTTGCAAAAGTTTTACACAAATGCTTGCCCAAACTGGATTAGAAGAATTGTTTGTCATAAAAAAATCATCCTTGGTACTTTAACTTTTATTATTTTACCTTCACGTAAAAATTCTATCTCATCATTTTCATTAGAATCAACTTTCATTCGGTCGTCATGTTCTGCAATGTTATACCATGCTACAATTTCTGAAAGTCCTTTTTCTATAGGATAACGTTTTATTAAATCAACAAGTGTAAATTGAGAACCGTGAACTTCGTTTCTAAATTCTAAAGCATGTTTTTTTAAAAGTGAATCATCAATATAAAACTGATTAACCAATGACTTTAATAAATCAATACTTATTTCATTTTGTTCAAATGATTTTGATATTGAAAAGTCTTTTGTCTGATAAAAACAAACAGGATAACGTGCTTGAGGAAAATATAAATTTGGCTTAACTTCAATAAACATAAATTCTTTTTCTTCTACTACTTCACCCTTGTCTACTTTTTCAAGATAAGTGATCATTTCTTTTTTAACATCGGCTGTTAATGATGTGATTTGATGCCGCTCACTTACTTCACTTCGAGAAAGCACTCTGTTTATGCGGTCAGTTAAAATATGATTCTGTTCAACAACTTTTCTACCTGCTTGATATAAATACTTTTTTAAATTAGATAGAAATGTGTCGTTCCAAACAACATCTTGCGAGTAAATTGAATTTAAAATTTGATTTATCAAACTGTTTATTTCATCATCTCTATCTTGGGAAATAAAATCCCAAAATGATGAGAAGGATTGCCCTTGAGCAGAAGATTTCAATTTTGAATTTGTATCAAGTGTATAACCTAAAATACTTCCGCGAGTAGATTCAACTTTGCTTTGCTCCTTGTAAATATCTTTTAGTATGGATGAAAAATTATCTTCTATTTGTCTAAAGTCACCAATTAGTTCACGAGAAGATTTGCTTATTACTTCAAGACGTTCCTTAATTTGAACAGGTGAATATATTTTTGCAGTTTGTGTTTTCTCAATCTCTCTAATTTCTTCTGCAATCTTTTTCTGTTCCTGCTTTAATTCTTCAATGCGGGCTTTGGGGTCTTCAGTAGTATTCTTTTTTAAATCACGCAATTGTAAAAGAATATTTTGGAATCTTGATTCAGTTCCTACAAATTGAGTTGGCTCACTATTTTCAAGCCAAGTAAAAAGCCGTTCAATACTTGCGCTAAGTTCAACAACAGGAGTTCCATCTAAAGAACGGTATCGAATAATATATGATTTTTCTTCAGAGCACCAAAATGAAACATACGCTTTTGATTTAGACTGCAAGTCAGTGAACATTTCCATTTGCGCAATTGGATCAGCTTTTGCTTCATCCTCAAGAATATGCTCTTCGCTTTTATGTGCCTGCAAAAAGGTTAGAAGATTTGACTCAAGCTCATCAGAAGAAATTATTTGTATATGATTTTCACGAAATGTATTATATAGAAACGAAATTATTAAATGCGCAGAACGAGAACGTAGCAACTTCATACCAGAGTCGTTTGCAATAAGAGACGCAAAATATTCTGCTGATGTATTGTTCATAATTCAATGGTATATAAACAATTACAGTTTGTCAAACACTATATAGCTATATTCACTTATTCGTTTACTTACTAAAACATTTTTTTTAGAATTGCCCTCACATGGATTTCCGTTGTATTGAGTACAGGGCAATTCAAATCCCCCTGCTTTATCATTATAGGAATTTCTGTACAGCCTAAAACAACAGCGTCGATATTTTGTTCGCTGCAGATTTCATTTGCAAGAAGTACCATTTGCTTTTTATCTTCTGGTACAACAATTCCCTGCTCAAGCTTTGGGAAAATCAATGAGTGTACTTTTTCTATTTGAGCCTTGTTTGGAACAACCGCTTTTATATTGTGTTTTTCAAATGCTGATGTATACAAAGTGCTTTGCATTGTGAACTTTGTGCCTAAAATCAAAACGCTCTTATAATTATTTTTTACCGCATAATTGCAAGTTGATTCAACAATACTTACAAGCGGAAGCGGTGAAACTTTTACAAGCTCTTCATAAACTATATGCGGAGTATTTGAAGCGATGGCCGCAAATTCAGCACCAGCATCTTTTAGGTTTTGAATATGACTTCTTAAAAAATCAACAAGTCCGCTATAATCATTTGAACCAAGATAAGAAAGCATTTTTGACATATCAACACTTTTAATAATCAAGTTCGGGTAACTGTCATCTTTTGTAATTTCACGATAGCCGTTCACAATGTCATTGTAATAATCAAGTGTAGAAGCAGGACCAACCCCGCCAATAATTCCAGGTACCTTGTAATTCATATTATTCTCCATAAACATTTTGACATTATTTTGTCAAAATGTTGATTATCTTTCTCTAAGCTAAATATTTTTCCCAAGTTCACAGGCTTTTTTTGTAAACAGTTTTATATTTTCTTCCCTATGTAAATCGTTTGAATATCCACGCGTCATCTCGTCAAAAACGTAAAACTCATTCTCTTTAGAACGATTCTTCATTCTGTCATCAATCATGACTGTTTCCATCGCTGCCACTTCTATCTGTCTGATTTTATCTTTTAGGGAGCCACCCATTGTTACAAGAAAAATTGCCTTATCCAAAGTTTTCATTTTTCGCTCTTCACCATAAGCATAACCGTAAGTCCATACACGCTGAAACCAGCCTTCCATTATCGCAGGTGCCGCCGTCCAAAACACTGGATAAATAAAAGCAATCACATCTGCATTTTCAATTTTCTTTTGCTCTTCAATTACATCCAAAGGAACTTCCGCATCTTGTTTATAAAAAGCTTCACGCAAATATTCTTTTTCAGACATAACAGGATTAAAGTTCATTTTATATAAATCAGATACTTCAACATTGTGCCCCGCAGATTTTAAGCCTTCTACAAAAGATTTCTTAACTTGAAATGTAAAACTGTTGTCGCTTGGATGTGCATACACTATAAATATATTCATTTTGCTATTTCTCTCATTACTGAAATTTTTTTTCATGATCACTTATCTTCCAAAGCTAGCTTCACCGCACAGTAAGCCGCAAAAAGATTTTCCTTATGCAAAACTGCAACTTCCTTAAATCCTGAATCCTTTAATAGGCTGATTTGAAATTCAAGCGAACGCGGAGTATCAGTTGCAGCAACAGATGCTAAAATACGTTCACCCTCTTTATCGCCAAGTGTTTCTCTTAAATATTTTTCCCAGCGAGCCATCTCTACTGCCTGTAATTTTTCATTGTCATAACGAAGAAAATCTGAGACAAGAAGAACACCACCATCTTTTAACAAATTGAACAGACGCTTGAAGTTTACCCTCCAGTCATCTTCTTCCCGCAAATGATGTAAGACGGCACACGCTGTAATAATATCATAGGAATTTTCTTTAAGCGGTGCATCTCGTAAATCACTAAGCACGGTTTCAACGGAATGAGTTGTTACAGATGATATTTTCTCTTTTGCACGATTAAGCATTTCAGGGCTTATATCAAGCAAAGTGCAATCAAGTTCCGGCAACACACTTAGAATATTCAAAGTCTGATTTCCACCACCGCAACCTATGTCCAGAATATTCTTTGCATTTGGTGCAAGTGTTTTTGCAGCTAACGCCAATTCCTTTAACATAACAGGAGCATCAATAATTGACTGTTGGCCTGTTACAAGATTCGAAAATCTGTCTACCTGGGTGTCAAAATAGCTCGATAAATTTTCCTTACTCTTTTCCATTTTTTCTCCCTGTATTCTTTCTGATATTGTGTTATTATTGAATCCGATTATGATAACAGAAAAAATAATCAGTGTGAACGAATACTTAACAAAATCAAATTTACCGGCAAGCGACTACGTTATAAACCCTTATGTCGGCTGTCCACACGGCTGTAAATACTGTTACGCCTGTTTCATGAAACGTTTTACAGGCCATACAGAACCATGGGGAACATTTATTGATATAAAAGAATGTGATAAACCCATCAATCTTAAAAAAATTGAAGGTAAATCTGTATTTCTTTCATCGGTAACAGACTGCTATAACAAGTATGAAGAAAAATATTGCATCACAAAAAAATTACTGGAACAACTTGTAAACGCAAATTGCAGTGTTGGCATTTCAACAAAATCAAAGCTCATTTTACGCGATATAGATTTATTAAAGCAGATGAAAAATCTGAAAGTTTCTATTTCGATAAACACTCTTGATGAAGATTTCAAAAACGACATGGACAATGCCTCAAGTATAAAAGACAGACTTCTCACCTTGGAAACTCTCCACAAAAACGGAATTTACACTGTTCTTTTTATGTCGCCGATTTTTCCTGGCATTACCGACTTCAAAGCGATTATCGATATTTCAAAAGATTTTATTGATGAATATTGGTTTGAAAACCTGAACTTACGTGGCAGCTACAAAAACACAATTCTCTTCTATATAATACAACATTATCCGCAACTTACTGAACTGTATAATCAAATCTATATAGAAAAAGATATGTCCTATTGGGAACAGCTTGCAGAGGAAA
>JAAZCS010000010.1 GCA_012513125.1 Treponema sp.
CCGAAATTTGCTTCCTAAGATGGTTTATATATATGTTAGCAGGACGCCTTCGGCGCTATAATAAAGTATAATAAATATCGTAAAACACTACAATATAAAGAAATAAAATTTTATACTTTATATTTGACTTTATATGAGTATCGTATTACAATATGTAATACGGAGGTATATTATGACTACAGTTAGATTACCTATGGAAATAGAGCAAAAGTTAATATCTTTCTCAGAATTGCAAAATAAGTCAAAAACGGAAATTATCAAAGAGGCATTAGAAGTATTTTTTTATCAACAGAATTTTGATAAAGATTCCTATGAACTTGGATTGGATTATTTTGGAAAATTTGGAAGTGGTGATGGAACTTTATCAAAAACATATAAAAATAAATTAAAGGATAAAATACGTGCTAAATACAATACTCATTGATTCAGGTCCCCTAATTGCACTTTTTGATAGAGATGATTTTTATCATAATCAAATAATTGATTTCATCAAAAATAAGAAATATAAATTTATATCAACTATTGCAGTATTAACAGAAGTGACGCATATGCTTGATTTCAATATCAACGTTCAACTTAGTTTTCTACAATGGGTAATGAATGAAGGATTAATAATTCAAGAAATTAAACAAGAAAATATTTCAAGGATAATTGAGTTAACAAAAAAATATAGTGATAGACCAATGGATTTTGCAGATGCAACATTAGTAATAGCTGCAGAAATGACCGGAATAAAAAAGATAATTAGCATTGATTCAGATTTTGATATTTATAAATTACCTGGAAAGGAATTAATACAAAATGTTTTTAGAGAATTCCGCTAACAACTGCTTCAACTTGATATTTTCTTTGTCATGAAAATTGCATTGTCGCTACGCTTGGCAATTTTCACGGTTGAATGGTATTATGATTCAGATGGTTATAGTCAGGCATTTAGCTATTTCGAATCAACAAGTCAAGCTCAAAAGCGAAAGTTACTTGTTCTTGTTAAACGAATAGCCGAATTTGGAAAAATAATGGATATCACCAAAGAAAATTATTAAAGAGAAAAATAAATAGAACCTAAATTAAGCGATTTTTCCTGTAGTTGCAAAAAATGTTCACAATTCGCTGTTTTCATGAAGCATGAACTTTCTTCAAGTGATTTTTGAAATATAAAACAAACAAGCATCTGAGAAAATTGATGATTCCTACATTCTTCACAATTAAAACACCTCATTTCTCAAGCAAGAAAAATAGTGGTAAAACTTAAGAGAAGAGAATGAGGACCATTTTTATTATTTTATAAAACACGGCTACAATACAGGTAATAAAATGGGTATTTTTAGTTTCTCCCAAAGTATTGTAAGACTGAAGCGCGCATGGAATACTGCGGAAAATTTCAGAATTATTTTCCGTGCAGTATGAACTAACTTTGCTGCGGCATCAATGAAATTTCTGCGAAAAGTTGACGGATACCAGGTAACGGGCACTATTTCGATATCATACTTGAAAGACTCAAACAGAAAAAACGATATCGTCATCAGATAATAAAACGCGCTGTTTGCCGCGAATCGTTTGAATGGAAGCCTTTCTGTACCAAAGTCCTTGAATGCCCGATTCACCAATTCATCACGAGCGCGATTATGATACGCCGTTATTATGGCTTCTGGGTCAATACAAAAAGCGTTGTGCAGCGACAAAATACTTTTGGTAACTGTGTTGTCCATTCCAAGGTTGGTGTATATCAGTGATTCCGGCCGTTCAAAATCAAGCAGAACTTGTCCGCAATCATCCGTTATTGGTTTTGTGTAAATGCAACGCCATGCTGTATCCCAACTTTTTCGCTGATCTTCAAAATCAAGGGTAAACCATGTTTTTTTGCCTAATTTGTACTCGAAAAAGCATGTATTCGATGTTTCCGCCACTTTTTTCTTGATATCGGGATACATTTTCCCGCCAACAATAAAACCAACATTGAGTTCAGTGCACAGCAAAAACAGTTTTTGGTCAAAGAATCCGGTGTCTGCTAAAAGAACAATTGGAACAGTTGCCGAATAGTATTTTCGGATAATACGAACGGCATTTTTGACCATCCTCTGTACATTATTTCCATGATTGCTATGCGCTGAACCGTTGCGGAAAATTGTGTCAACAATAAATCGCCCCCAATACATATGGAGAGGCTGAAAGCCTTTTACCTTTTTATAGGTGGGATCAACGCCTTCCCGACGGAGAGCGTCATCATTGTCCATTACCATAGTATCGATGCCAAGAATTATCCGCGTAGGTTTTTCTTTTTTCAATTGCCAGACAAAAAGAATGTGCAAAATTTTGCGAAGCTGTAATGCGCTTGAAATTTGGAATGAAGTAAAAAATCTTTTTGCTGAATGTGACGAAAGCAATTGTTTGCAATTCGATTCGAGAATTCCTGTATAACCGGAATCATTTTTCAATTGGTCAAAATGTGAAAGATGAAAGCTTTCGCCATTGAGAAAAAAACATAGTAATTGATGAAAAACAGAGGCTAGTGGAATACCTTTAGAGCTTTTGCGCAAAAAAGAAAACTTCTTGGCTAATAGTTCTGATATTTTTGTTCCCAGAACATATCTGGAAAGAAACAGAAGTCCTGCACGCGAGGTTAGCGTATCGTTTGTAATCCCTATCTGATTGATTTTGCACTTGATTTCGTCTGTTTTTTCCGGTAGCATAGTATCACCTCTTTGGTGTTTTGTAGTTTGGGTTAACTCATTACACCATATAGAGGTATTTTAAAATAGCCTTAAGAATCGCTCACGTTAGGTATTATTTGTTTTTCCTTTTTTATTTTCAAGCATCCGTTTCTCAATTTCTTCCAGTTCCTTTAAATCTTCTTTATCCGCATTTTTTGCTTCAGCTATTTTTCTTTTTTTATCAAATTCTTCATATCGATCTTCTGCAATCATTTTAGCC
>JAAZCS010000147.1 GCA_012513125.1 Treponema sp.
ACGGAGATGTCCTTAATATAATTCAGTCTGATGAATCTAATCGTATTGTTGAACGCAAAGAGGTTTCTCTTTTTGAAAACGATGCTTTCCGCGAAGCCATTGTAAATGCATTTGTTCATAATAAGTGGGCATCTGGCAATGAGCCTATGATTTCAGTTTTTTCTGATAGAATAGAAATTCTTTCGCGCGGAGAACTCGCATCTGAACAGACGATTGCTGGCTTTTTTGCTGGGATTTCAGTTCCTGTGAATCGTAAGCTTTCTGAGATTTTTCTTCAACTTCATATAAGTGAAAAGACAGGTCGAGGTGTGCCAAAAATTACAGGGAGATACGGAAAAAAGGCGTTTACATTTAATGAAAATTCTATAGTCGTAAAAATACCTTTCAATTGGATAAATGTTATGGCTGATAAAAACAAAAAGATGCCAATTGAAGATAAAAAGAAATATAACAAAATATCAACTACAATGAATCAAACACAACAAAAAGTTTTAAACGAAATTCAAAAGAATCCTAGAATTACAAAACCTGAATTATGTAAAAAATTAAATTTCGGAAAAACAACTATTGATAAAGCAATTTCCTTTTTAAGAGAAAATGGTTTGATTATACGTGAAGGCTCAAACAAAAGCGGTTGGTGGAAAGTGTAGAAGCTATCACTTTTTTTTTATCAGCTGACTATACCTTATTCTCCTGGTCGTTATTATATTATTTTACGGGTTGTGTATGATATTTTGACGAATATACTCGACAAAATTAAAGAATTATAATGGTTTGTACTCGATAAATATCAGATTCAAAAGAATTAACTTACATTACTGGCAGCAATGCAAATATGCTTAGCAGTGAAATTGAAACTACATTAGGTGGACGGTATCTAACAAAATTTATTTATCCCTACAATGTACGTGAATTTCTTTTGGCAAATGAAATGATTATAGATGAAAAATCTATGTTGCAAACAAAGACAATTGGAAAAATAAAGCGACTTTTTGACGATTATTATACATTTGGAGGTTTTCCTGAAACTGTATTGTATAAAAACAAGCGAGAATATATATCAAGAGTTTACCAAAAAATTCTTTTAGGTGACATTGCAACTAGAAATAATATTCACAATTCGGCAGGATTAAAAATTTTGATAAAGAAAATTGCCGAGACTGTAAAAGATACAATTTCTTATTCAAAACTTCATATTGCGTATTCAATAAGCAATATTTCAAATAATCGTGAAATAAAAAGTCTTGTAATATTAGCATCAGAAATGGACGAAGTTAAAAATTTTATAATAATTCCCAAAGAAGAAGAACAGATACTAGAGGCATCGGGTATCACTATAAAAGTAGTTCCTGCTTTGAAATGGCTGTTACAGTAATAATTGACACTAATCGCTTGTTGTAATATAGTTTGTATACAAACTAAAAGTATATTATATAAATCGAGGTTATTATGCAAATAAAAGATATTACTTCACTTATGGAAAAATCAAAAGCCGCTTATCTTTCTACAATCAATTCTGAAGGATTTCCTGAAATTCGGGCGTTGCTTAATCTTGCAAATCCAAAGAGCTATCCAAAGTTGGTTGGAAAAGGATATTTAGTTGAAGGTGAGACGATTACGTTTTATTTTTCTACAAACACTTCTTCTAGAAAAGTTGCCCAAATAAGAGCAAATAATAAGGTGTCAATCTATTTCTGTGAACCTGAAAAATTCTTTGGAGCTTGCTTGACTGGTACAATTGAAGAAATTACTGATTTAGAAATAAAAAAATCTTTTTGGCAAACTGGATGGCGAATGTATTACCACAAAGGTGCAACTGATAAAGACTATACTTTGTGTAAGTTTACTTCAAAATCAATTCACTGCTGGGGAAATCTTGGTGCTCACAATTTTGGCCAAGAATTAGCTACAGAAAAAACAGAAGTTATAGAATAATACGGAAAGAAAGATGAGTAATTACAGAAAAGGTGGCACTTTAATCTCGCAGATTCATCAAGTATGTAGTCGCGTATGGAATGCACTTTTACGGGAAGAAGACTTACCAGATTTAGAAGGTGCTCGAGGGAGAATAATCTTTTCTCTTTGGTCAGAAGATAAAGTTCCGATTAAAGTTTTATGCGAAAAAACGAGCCTTGATAAATCTACAATGACTGGAATTCTTTTTCGCCTTGAAAGAGATGGTTTTATTACACGTGAAGAAGATCCAAACGACAAACGCTCGTGTTTGATCTGCAGAACAACAAAGAGTGATTTTTTTAAGACAAAGGTACCGTCTGTTTCTGAAAAGATGAATTCAATTTTCTATAAAGGATTTTCTGAAACGGAAATTGACGAATTTGAAAAGCAATTGGAGCGGATTTTAGAAAATTGCAAAAATGGGTGATTGTGGAATCATTTTTGTAAAAAAGATTCCACATTTTTTGCTTTAGTTTTTTATCTACTCTGATTCACCCAGACTAAATCATCAATGTTATAACCAATTGATTTTGCAAGATTCAAATATTTTTCTTTTATATCGTCAGGAATTGTTGTAATCCTAGATAAAATCCATAAGTACTTTGTGCTGCTTCCTGCAATAAGTGCATATTGATAATTTTCATCAAGTGCAATTACATTGTAGCCTGCATAGAAAGGTCTAAAGAAAGAGACTTTCAATTCTGCTTTTGAAGTACCATTTCCCCAGATACTTCTGTAAATCAAAATTACTTACAGATTCGGCACCAGTTGGAATACTTTTGCAAGAAATAAAAAAACAGCTAAAAATAAAAGTGCTTCCCAAAACTAATAAAATAGATTCTTTCATAAGCCTTTACTCCATCTAATTGATAGTAAGGTCGGTTATTACAAAACGTCAATTTCTTTACATAATTCTACAATCTGCATTATTTTTTTTTGCTTTTCCAAAGACATTGCTTCAAGCATATTAAAAATATTCTGGTATTTCTGATACAGAAGATAGAATTTACTCACATTTAAGTTTTCATTTATTTCTGTACCTGTAACTAAGAACTCAACGGAAACACCTAGAATATTTGCAATTTTCAAAGCTGTATCTGCAGCCGGAATATTTCCGTTTTTTATTCCTTTAGAAATATTTGATGGATCAAATCCAGCTTCTTTTGCAAGTGCCTTTTTATTTTTGTCTTTTCTCTCTAATAAATCGTCAACTCGTTCCCAAAAATTCATGTTTTTATAATCATGGAAATATCCAATTATTTGTTAGATACTAGGAATATTCCATTTTATATTGTATCATTATTGGATATTTCCAATAAGAAGAATAAAAAAGGGTAAATTTCCATGTCCACCAACATTTCAAAACAAAAACGCGATGACTTGCTCGCTAAAATAGAACAGATAAAAACTTATATACAAAAATCCGAGTATGACCAGAACATAACGACCTTACTTCAATATTTGAATGAGCTTACAAAAGAAGTAAACGGAAAAAAATATGGGCTTGTCTTTGAAGAACATCGTGAAAAAATTGATGAACAGTTGGAAAATAGCCTTCCTGTTTTTACAGAAGAAAAAGATTTATTCATCGACAACGGCGGACAAATGAATTTCCTTATCGAGGGAGACAATCTTGCAAGCCTTAAACTGTTGGAAAAAACGCACAAAGGCAAGATAGATGTAATTTACATCGACCCGCCGTATAACACGGGAAACAAGGATTTTGTATATGATGATAGTTTTGTTGATGGAGAAGATAGTTTTAGACATAGTAAATGGTGTAGTTTTATAACAAAGCGACTTGAAATAGCTCAGAAATTACTAAAAGAAACAGGGATAATTTTTATTTCTATTGATGATAATGAATATGCACCGTTAAAAATAATTTGTGATGATATATTCGGTGAGACAAATAGAATTTCAACACACCATATTCAAGTTAGATATGATAATAAAAGTCTAAATGAGAAAAAAGCTTTTCAAGAATGCCTTGAATATGTTCTTATTTATGCAAAAAAAGGTCAGTGTTTTATACCAAATCAACCAACGGAAGATTACTCAATAGAACCATTTGTTTATGAGATAAAAGAGACTGGTGATAAAGAAGAAATAACGCTTGGAAAAAAGAAAGTAACAATTTTTAAGAAAGGTAATTATGAAATTACAAAACATGACAAGCCTTCCACTAGTTTTTTAAAGGGGACTTGGGCCTCTGGTAGTGTTGTTAAGGGTAACACATCAGGAAAATTTTTTGAAACCTATCTAAAACCAAGAAAAGAAATAGATGGATTGGAAACATTATACAAAGTCGAAGGAATTGGAGAAGATGGATTAGGTTTCAGATATTTTACTGGTCCTTTGAAAGCAACTGCAACTCAAGGAATTTTTTATTCAGGTATTCCTTTATCTAGATTAGAAGAACTGAAAACAGGTAGCTCTAAAAAATATAAAACAATTTCAAATTATTATGATTTTTCAGCAGATTTTGGAAATATACGACAAGAAGGTGGAGTTCCATTTAATAGCGGTAAAAAACCAATCAAAATGATTAGACAATTTCTGAACTATCATAAAAGCAAAAATATAACTGTACTTGATTTTTTTGCCGGCTCAGGTTCAACCGGTCATGCTGTATTATCTCTTAACAATGAAGACAATGGAAAGAGGAAATTCATACTTTGTACGAATAATGAGAATAATATTTGTAGAGACATTACATACGCCCGAATGGTAAATATTCTTACAAAAAACAATCTTTCCGGTTCCTTAAAATACTTCCGTGTGGATTTTATCCCAATCACTGAAAAAGAATATTACGAATACGCCGACAAACTTCTTCTGAATATCCGCGAACTTGTCGAATTGGAAAACGCTCTAAACTTCACAGGTAATAAAAAGATTGCAATCGTTCTGACAGACACGGAACTGGAAGAATTCTGTTCATCAATTAATGAAAAATCTGAATGTCATACAGCATATATCGGTCATAATGTTCTTCTTACAAAAGAACAAAAATCACTGTTCAAAGTGAACAATATAAAAATCAAAATTATTCCTGAATATTATTATCCTGAACTTAATGGCTAAATGGAGAAGAGAACATGGAACTAAAGCATTTTCAACTTAACACCATAAAAGAACTTTTACTTTCAATGGAAGAACAGAATCGGGATATCATCTTAAAAAGTCCTACTGGCAGCGGTAAGACAATTATCTTAACAACTTTTATGAGCGAATATGTAAAAGGCCATGATAAAACTATTTTCGTTTGGCTTACTCCTGGAAAAGCGAATCTTGAGGAACAAAGCAAACAGAAAATGGATTTGTATATTCATAATTCAAGCACAAAACTTTTAAGTGATGTTATGACTTCCGGGTTTGAGGAAAATGACTGCTGTTTTATCAACTGGGAAAAACTTACAAAAAAAGGCAACAATGCGCTGAAAGACAGTGAGCGTACTAATTTTTATGAATGGATTTCAAAAGCAATTCATGACGGGCTGCAATTCAAAATCATAATTGATGAAAGCCATCAAAACTTTACAGAAAAGGCTGATTCAATCATTCAGCTATTCAAGACAGATAAAATAATCCGATGTTCTGCAACTCCTCTTATCGATAAAAATGCAAAACTGATTGAAGTAAACGAAACTGATGTTATTGCGGAAGGTCTTATTAAAAAGATGCTCGTAATAAACGAAAACTTTCCGCAGACAATTGAAGTTGAAAATGAAACGGAATATCTTTTGGAATGTGGATTAAAAAAGCAGATGGCGTTAAGCGGTGAGTTTGCAAAACAAAACATAAATGTAAATCCACTTATTATTGTTCAGCTTCCGAATAATTCTGATTCACTTTTAGAAAGTGTTGAAAACTATTTTGAAAAGAATTCAATTTCCGTAGATAACGGACTCCTTTCTGTCTGGCTTTCAAAACAGCATGATAATCTTGAAAATATTGAGCAAAATAATTCAAAGCAAATTGCGGTAATCATTAAGCAGGCTGTTGCCACGGGTTGGGACTGCCCTAGAGCGCATATTCTTGTAAAACTCCGCGAAGGTATGGATGAAACTTTTGAAATTCAGACGGTCGGAAGAATACGAAGAATGCCGGAGGCCCATCATTATGAGAACGAGCTTTTGGACTGCTGCTATTTGTACACGTTCGATCCTAAATTTACTTTAGGCGTACAAAACGCTCTTGGTAAAAATGCATTGCAAGCAAAAACACTGTTTCTTAAAAATGAACACAAAAACATCTCGCTTGTAAAAGAACAGCGTACTCAGGTTTTAGACACTCAAGATGATGCGTTGGCTCTAAAATCAATCACTGATTACTTAATTAAAACATTTAATCTTGGTCAAAATAGTGAGGAAAACAAAAAACGACTTGCAGTTCATGGTTTTGTGTTTGATTCAAAAATAGTTCGCAATACTTTTTCCGGAAATGCAATGTTTTTGTCCGAGGCGACACCAGAACACTTAAATGTCATAAATGTAAAAGAAAAGATGAATACTCATACTCACGGACGGGAGTTTCATAACAGAGTTGGTCGTATAGGTCTGGAAATCGGTTTGGAGTATTCAACTTCTGTTACAATATTGGGAAAACTTTTTGCCAATGAAAACAAGTTTTTATACAAGAACAAACTTCTGGAATTGAAAATAAAAGAGTGGTATTCGTTTGTTATAAACAATTTTGATGAACTGCGTCACGTATTTCGTTTTGCAATGTCATCACAAACTAAACAGGCGTCTTTGGAGTTAGACACAATTTCTGAAAAAATGTTTTCAATTCCTCATACCACAATGTTTACTTATGATTCAAACTCAAAAGTTCAGACTGAGTATAAAAAAAATGTTTATCAAGGATATTTGAGTAGCGCAGAATTCCGTTCATCACCCGAAAAAAAATTTGAAAAATTCTGTGAGAATTCAACTTCCATAGATTGGTGGTACAAAAACGGCGACAAAGGAGAAGAATACTTTTCCATTGTATATACGGATAATTCCAACCGACAGAAACTTTTCTATCCGGACTACATTCTAAGTGTGAATGATGAAATTTGGATTTGTGAAACGAAAGGTGGTTTTGACAGAAACGGAAACAGCGAAGACATTGATATTTTCTCTCCAAAGAAATATGAAGTTCTAAAAAAATATCTTACCAAGCATAATCTAAAAGGAGGCTTTATTCGTGAAGACAAGCAAAGCCAGGAGTTATGCATCTGCACAGAAAAGTATGACGAAGATATAAAATCTTCAAACTGGAAATTGCTTACAGAAGTGTTTTAAGCAGACCATACCGATTCTAGAAAATAAAATAACGATATCGGTAAAAAAAACAAAAACGGCAAAAAAAACTTTCAAACGGCAATATATAAGTTAATTCTATCATTGTAATTAGCTTTATAATTTGCCGTTTATACATTATAATATTGCCATGGGACAAATCGAATACATTACAGTTGAAAAAGCCTCAGAAATCTGGAATTTAAGTGAACGCAGCGTAAGGAATTACTGTGTACAGGGAAGAGTACCAGGTGCAATTCAAGAAGGTGGTGTATGGAAAATTCCTTCATCATCTGAAAAACCTGGCCGCAAGACTCGCCATGTAAATAAAGAATATACACTTCTTGATTTTCTTAAACGTGAAAAAGATGCTAATTTAAAAGGTGGTATCTACCACAAAGTTCAAATTGATCTTACATACAATTCAAATCACATTGAAGGATCCAAGCTTACACATGATCAGACCCGATCTATCTTTGAAACCAAAACTCTTGGTGTTACAGAAGGCAATGTGAAGGTTGATGATATTTTAGAAACCGTTAATCATTTTCGCTGTATTGATTTGATTATTGAAGGTGCAAAAACAAAGCTTTCAGAAAATTTTATTAAACAGCTTTATTTTATTTTGAAAACAGGAACTACAGATGCACAGAAATCCTGGTTCAAGGTTGGTGATTATAAAATGCTGGAAAATGAAGTTGGTGGAAGTGAAACTACAAAACCTGCTAAAGTCGTTTCTGAAATGAAAACCTTACTTATGGAATACAACTCCAAAACAAAAATCTCTTTTGACGATATTCTTGATTTTCATGTCCGTTTTGAAACAATTCATCCATTTCAGGATGGAAATGGTCGTATTGGACGTTTGATTATGTTCAAGGAATGTCTTAAGCACAATATTGCTCCATTTATTATTACAGAAGAATTGAAAATGTTTTATTACCGTGGAATTAAAAACTGGAAAGATGAACGTGGGTATTTAAGAGACACTTGTCTAACAGCTCAAGATTCAATGAAAAACAGTCTTGATTATTTTGGAATAAAGTATTTAGGGAAACACTGATTAAAGCCTTAAACTGATGGGAAACACACTTTTTCATTGAAAACTTTGTGTCAAAAAGGCAAAAGTTTTCAATGAAAAAGTTGCATTATTTTGAGTATCGGTATAATATGAATTGAAAAGTATAGACTAATAAGGCGAAAGTTTTCAATGGAGTGTTTGTGAAAGAAATTAAACGGGAACAATATCTACAACAATTGCTGTCTTATCAATGGGATGGTCAGATAAAAGTAATAACTGGCATTCGAAGATGTGGCAAGTCTTATTTGTTAGGAAAAATATACAAAAATCACCTTTTGGAAAATGGAGTGAAGGAAAGTAATATTATTTCCATTCAATTGGATTTAGTAAGAGATATCCGTTTTAGAAATCCATTGGAATTATCTTCTTATATTTCGAAAAAAATCGAAAATAAGGATGAGAAATTCTATTTATTTGTTGATGAAATACAAATGTCAGATGAAGTGCCTAATCCATATTCACCAGATGGAAAAAAAATCACATTCTATGATGTGTTGAATGAATTAAGGGAAGCAGAGAACCTTGATGTTTACGTAACTGGCAGCAATTCCAAAATGCTTTCCAGCGACATTCTTACGGAATTTCGTGGTAGAAGTGATGAGATACGTGTTCATCCATTGTCATTTAGCGAATATTATTCTGCGGTTGAGGGCGATAAAGAGGATGCGTTTGCTCAATATGCGTTTTATGGTGGAATGCCATTTGTCCTAACTCGGCCCGACGATTCATCAAAAATGAAATATCTTGAATCACTTTTTAGTGAGACTTATCTGAAAGATATTATTGAACGAAATAAACTAATGAAAGAAGATGCCTTGGAAAATATTCTTGATTTGCTTTCTTCATCGATTGGCTCATTAACAAATCCTAAAAAAATAGCAGATACAATCATTTCCAAGAAGAATATGAAAATATCAGTGAATACTGTAACTTCGTATATTAATTTTTTAGAAGACGCATTCCTATTTTCAAAATCAAAAAGATATGACGTAAGGGGAAAATCATACTTTGATTATCCGTATAAATATTACTGCGAAGATATAGGGCTTAGAAATGCACGAATAGGATTTAGGCAGCAGGAAATGACTCATATAATGGAAAACATAATTTATAACGAATTGATTATAAGGGGATTTTCAGTAGATGTAGGTGTAGTGTATTCCAGAGAATATAATGAAAATAACAATTCGGTGCGAGTACCAAGGGAAATAGATTTTGTGGTAAACTCAGGCGGTAAGAAAACATATATACAATCAGCATTTGCTCTTGGAACTGATGAAAAAGCTGAACAGGAGCTTCGCCCATTTTCATTAACCGGAGACAGTTTTCCAAAAATCATCGTAAGAAAAGATATTCAAAAAAGATGGTATGATGATAATGGTATATTGAATATCGGGCTCATTGAGTTCTTATTGGATTCTACAGTAGTATAGGAAAGAATATTTTTCACAAGGATAATATATGAATTCTAAAGAAATTAGTTTTAGATTTGCCACAAAAGATGACTGCACTCTCATTTTACAGTTTATTAAGGAACTTGCGATTTATGAAAAAATGGAAGATGAAGTTGTTGCAACAAAAGAACTTCTTGATGAATGGATTTTTGAAAAAAACAAGGCAGAAGTTTTGTTTGCAATGAAAGACGGAAAAGAAGTTGGATTTGCTTTATTTTTCCATAACTTTTCTACATTTTTAGGAAGGTCTGGAATCTATCTTGAAGATTTATTTGTAAAGCCTGAATTTAGAGGTTACGGAATTGGCAAGGGAATTTTAACAAAGCTTGCTCAAATTACAGTTGAAAGAGGCTGCGGTCGCTTGGAATGGTGTTGTCTTGACTGGAACAAGCCTAGCATTGACTTTTATCTTTCATTGGGTTCAAAGCAGATGGAAGACTGGACAGTTTATCGGGTTACAGGCGACACACTAAAACAACTTGCAGAAAAAAGTAATTAAATTACAGTACGAGTTTTTGCCAAAAAAAGTCGAGATTTATCTTCTTGAACAGTGATATATTTTCTTTATAAATAATATCGACAGAGGAAAAATGAAAGAACAAGTTCAGGCTGTAAAAAGAATGCAGGATTACATAAAGGCTCATCTATTTGAAGAAATAACTTCTTCTGATTTAGCAAACGTGGCTTTTTATTCTCCGTGGCATTCATACCGCCTGTTCCGTGAAATTATGAACATGTCACCTTCTGACTACATCCGCAGATTAAGACTTTCAACTTCAGCGATTCGTCTTCGTGATGAGAAAGTAAAAATTATTGACGTAGCTTACGATTGCGGTTTTGATAGTGTTGACGGATTTCAGCGTGCGTTTCTAAAAGAATTCGGTACCAATCCAAAAGAATATGCACAAAATCCAGTTCCAATTTCGCTTTTCATTCCTTTTGATATTGTGTCGGTAGTTGAATTTAACGAAAAATATTCAGCTAGTGAAGAATCAGATTTCAAGGAGAAAAAAATGAGTAACGAAAAAACTAATGTTAAAAGTGTATTTTTACAAATAATTGATAAGCCAGAACATAAAGTTTTAATTAAACGCGGTGTAAAAGCAGAAGAATATTTTGACTACTGTAAAGAAGTCGGTTGCGATGTTTGGGGTATTTTAAAGAGTATGAAATCTCTTTGCGGAGAACCTGTTTGTTTGTGGTTACCAGAAAAATACATCAAACCAAACACTTCAAAATATGTTCAGGGAGTTGAAGTTCCTGTTGATTACGATGGTGTAATTCCAGAAGGGTTTGATGTTATCACTTTATCTGCAGCGAAATATCTTATGTTCCAAAGCGAACCATTTGCTGAAGAAGATTACGAAAGTGCAATCGAAAATATTTGGGAAGCAGAAAAGAAATATAATCCTTCAGCCATCGGTTACAAGTGGGATTCCGAAAATCCACGTATTCAGCTAGAACCAATTGGTGAACGTGGCTACATTGAACTAGTTCCAATTTGCAAATAAAAATTGTTTTCATGTAAAAACCACTAAACGCTAAAAAACCACACTAAGAATATTTTATTCTCAGTGTGGTTTTTTAGCTATTAAATGGAAAATTTTTATGATAAACTAAACTTGATTTTTAAGAAGGATTTATCAATATGGCTGATTCTTTATTTGAAAAAAAAGCGGAATTTATCTCATGGTGCATAGAAGAATATTCAGCACTAAATTCAACTTCTGGTCGTGAAACAGCAAATATGTTTGCACAAAAAAAAGTTCTTGATTTTCTTTCAAATCATTATGATGTACTTCACACACAAAGTAAAAATTATATTCTTGGTAGTATTGAAGATTTTCTTTTTACGGAGGAATCAAAATGATACTGTATCATGGTGGATTTTCTAAAATATCAAAACCAAAAATTCTAGAACCACAACGTGCAATGGATTTTGGTGGCGGATTTTATACAACAACAAGTTTTGAGCAAGCAAAAAAATGGGCGTTAACAAAAAAAGATAGATTTCATTATGAAGATGCCATTGTTTCTTCGTTCACTTTTGATATGAATCTTTTAGACTCAACAAATTTAAAATGCAAAGTATTTAAAACCGCAAATGAAGAATGGTTAGATTTTATAATGAATAACAGGCATACTCTAAGTTTTGAATTTGATTTCGATATTGTATATGGAGCAGTTGCTAATGACAATGTATATGCTAGCATAAATTTATATGAAGATGGAATTCTTAGCAAAACACAATTGATGGAAGAACTAAGAACATGGAAATATGTTGATCAATTGTGTTTTCATACAACAAAAGCACTATGTTATTTAACATTTGAAAAATTCGAAAAAGTTTTTTCAGAGGAGATTAAGTGATAAAACCAAAAATTACACAAAAAAATGTTCATTTATTTATTCCAAATAAAGTTGCAAAAATTTGTTGTGAACTTAATTCATCAAAGAAATTATCACTTAATGATTCCATCTTGAAAATTTACAACTCGCCTGTATATGAAGATTTAAGCCGTGAATCATCAAAACTATGGCAAGAAGGCTGGGTTTATATTTATCAAATGTTAATCTAGTCTATTCAGTATCAATTTTAAATATTTTATGAATTTTTGCCTCATCATTACGAATAAACTTAAAATTGTTTGAGCGTAACCAAACACCGCACGTAATCATATCAAGATTTACACTTGGTTCTATTTCGTCACCGACTTTTATTGGAAGTTCTTCTGTAAAATAAGTTTTCATACGTCTTATTGGCTCAATTCCGTATATTTTCTTTATTCTTCCACTCCAAATGAAAGGTAAGTTTGCAAGTCCCAAATATTCATACAAAATAGGTTTGTCAGGGATATTTGATTTTCCAGTTTTAAATACATTAAGCGTTTCGAGTGGTGAATCTATTTTTGTGCCATATTGGGTGTAAGTCTCATTTGCACTTCCCATCAATCTTGCGCCGATTTCTATTGCAATAGGACCTCGTGAAGAAAGTTTGATTTCCGCATGTCCGGGACCGATTTTTATTCCGACAGCTTTATATAGTTTAACTGCATATTCTTTTAAAGCTTTGAATTTTGGATCATTAATATCCATTAACAAGTCGTTGTAATATAGGTTATTGGCGAATTCATTGTTTATCTTTTCATATTTCCATATTGAAGTTACGATAATCTTTTTGTCATCTCCAAAGATATTTACCGCATATTCATCGCCATCGATATATTCTTCAACAACAGCTGAGTCTGTACTATGTTTATAATCATCAAGGGTAGAAATTACAATATTAAATTTTTCAATAAAATCTTCTCTATTCTTAATCTTGAAAACATTGTGGCTTGCGGCTCCTTCTGGCGGTTTAATAAATAGAGGATATGTAAGATTTTTATCTACAAATTCCAAAGCTTCGTTTAAATCTTTAAAAATACCGCCTTTTGCGTGGTCAAGACCTGCATCAGCTATGGCTTTTTTCATGTCATATTTGTTTCGTCGTTGTTTGCTTGTTGCAGGATCATTGCCACGTAGTCCAAAATCATGTGCAAGATTTTCTGCACTTTCTACAGACAATTCAGAACCGGCAATTACAGCAACAATATTTTTTTCAGTTGAACGTAATTCTTTTGCAACTTCCTGCCAAGTATCTTTTACAATAACTCTGTCGCAAAGTCCATCTTGTTCGCATTCGCCGACTATCAACATATCTTTCATTAATGCGTATTGTTCTGAAGGGATAGCAACCGCCAATATAACTCTGTTTCCAGCCTCATGTGCACATTGAACAAGGCGTTTTCCCGAAAAACATTCAGGTGCCATAATTACGACACATTCATCTTTTGCATTTTTTTCAACAGAATTCATTTTTACAAGACGACGGTGCATTAAACATTGCTCATCAACTGTAAATCCGCTTTTTAGTTCAGGATATAATAAATCACTTTTGCCGTTGAATCGCAAAATCAAATCACGACTGTTATCATCATTTTGAAGAATAGAAATTGAAAGCGTTATATTTGTTTGTTTATTATTTTTAATCGTGTTTTCCAGAGGAATAAAAACTGCATCGTTGACAAGATAATGATATCTTTTTTCAATTAATGGCAGAATCTCAGATTTCCATTGTTCAAGATTTTCACTAGTAAGTTTTCCACCAGTAAGTATTTCTGTGTTTTCTGGGTAACGTCTGATAAAACCTTTATACTGTTTTTTAATAACCAAAAGATAAAACAAAGTTAAGAATTCTGAAATTACAATTGAAATCCAAGGAGCATTAGTAGGAATAAATTGATTTAGAATTAGTGCTATTGGAACTTGGAATCCGGCAGTTTTTAAAATTGTTGCAAATAAAGCAGTTTTTCCATCATTTGCAGAAACACAAATGTTAATTATAACAAGATTTAAACAAGACAGAAAGAAAGATATTGCCGTAATGCGTAATCCTGTTGGTGCAACTTGTAAAACAGCAGGATCTGTAATTTGAAAGAAATTTATAAACCAGTTTGGATAAATAATTAACGAGAGTGAAAATGGAACTGTAAGGATGAATGCATAAAATAAAGAAATACGTTTTACTGAATAAACATTGTGCCTGTTTTTTTCACCATATGCACAAGATACAAAAGGAATTACGCTTTCTGAAACACATTCAACTAAAATGGCTGCCACAAGTAAAAGGTTTGCCATGATAGTAGAATTAGTAAGACCAGCAATTCCTGAATTGTTTTTCATAAGTATGTTTGTTACAAATAGTTGAACAAAAAATAGCAAATATTTTGTTGCTTCAGGAATACCACCCTTGATAATTCGTTTTGTGCTGTAATCTTTTGCTACATCTTTATTCTGTAAAGGTATAAAACGGCACATTCTGTCTTTTTTAATAAAGTGAAAGGAATATGTTAGGCAGCCGGCAACTTGACCAAGTGCTGTTCCTAATGCTGCAGCTGCGATTCCTTTTTTCAATATTACAACAAATACTAAATCAATTATAATATTAACAATATTTGAAACTATCATTCCAACCATTGCAAGGCTTGGATTATTATCTACAGCTAACAAATAAGTGCCAGCAAAACAGAAAACGTAGAAAGGGGCACCCAAAAGCAAAATACGGTGATATGTGAGTGCGTATTCCATATTTTCTGGCATTCCACCTAAGAAAAGAGTTATTGGTTTTACAAAAATTAATCCAATAACCATTATTACAAGCCCACTAAGTAGCATTAAATTCATTGCTTTTACAAATACATAAGGTGATTTAAATTTTTGCCCCGAACCAGCGAGTTCAGACATTAAAATAGCAGCACCAATGCCCAGAAGAACTGCAGGAATATTAAAAATATAAAATATTGGAGAAATAATGCCAATTGCAGAAAGGGCTGCATCTCCATTTGCCCATGAAATGCACAGTGAATCTATAAAAGGTGCAATTTGACAAAATAGTAGTGAGATTAAGCTTGGTAATAAATAGCGGGAAAAACTACTAAAAATAAGTTTTTCTTCTACGTCAGAATTGATATGTAAATGTTTCATTTTGTACTCCATTGAATTTAGCATTTTAAAGTTAAAATCCGTACAACACAATAAAAATTTTTAATAAATGTAAATTAGCTTATTTATTGCTATCGGAAATGATATACGACAGAACAAGTGTTTCTCTTTTTATCCACGGGATGTTATCAAAGTTCGAAATGCTTTTGTTTTTTGCAACTGCCTCTTTTGGGGTAATCCAGATTGTTTTATATTGATAATCTTTTTCGTATTGGTCTAAATTTTGGTCACCTTGAAGTCCTGTTGTTTCACATTGATAATAAAAATTTTCCATTTCCATAATATCATCAGGATTACCTTTTCTTCGTTCAAGAACATAGCAAAATTCTTTTTCGGAATTTTTTTTGACTGAAAAACCGGTTTCTTCTTTTACTTCTCGGCAAAGAGTGTCAATGTTTGTTTCATTTTGTTCTTGTCCACCGCCTGGAAATTTGTAATCGCCATATTTTCCGTGAATCATCAGAAGTTCAATCTGACCAGAAGTGTTTTTACGGCTTATAACCCCACGAACAGCTGTTCGATGAAAAATCGAGCCATCTTTTTTGTAATTTTGTAAATCAATTGTCATTTCTTTCATAAATAAACTAATTTTATTGTGTTGATAAAAAAAATCCAACAGTGTTATTACTTAAAAAAAGTTTATGTAATATCACTATTGGATTTATTGATAAAAGAATTTTTGATTTAGAATTTTTTTATTGCAATAACATCGCCATATAAATATTTATAATAATTTCCAACATAGCCATCATCAAAACCTACGTACCAAGCACAGTATTTGTTTTGTTCATATTGCGAAGAAGACCAGTATTCATTATTCCATTTCCAGTCAGTTCTTGTTGCTTTTGATAAAGATGGTGTAAGTATGTTCTTGTTTTTGTAAACTTCATATAATTCATATATTGAAGGTAAGAACCAACCAGTTTCGTTCCCATTATCTAGCTTTTCTTTTTTTGCATAATTGAGTACCCAATCAAAAGAAGGGTAATTCAACTTAGGATTACTACTGTCTTCTTTTTCAGTTTTTATGATTTCATTCCAGCTTTTATACCCTTCTGTGGCACCAGTTATATTATATCCGGTGTCTGTTTCTACACATTTGCATGTTAGTGTTGAGAAATTTTCAGATTATCCTTTATGCAATGCCCATTGAATATGTTTTTCAGTTTGTTTCAGACTAATTCCATAAGGATTTCCCGCTTTATCAATAAAAGCAACAACTGCTACCGGTTTGTTGTTCTCTGCAACTTTAAAGTTTGGAACCTTATTAACATTTATTTTTCTTCCGTCAGTTAAAATTATATCACCGACAGAATAAACTACTTTTTTCTTGCAAGAGATAAGTGGAATAACAGCGATTAGTCCGCAAATAACAAGTAAAACTTTAATGAATTTTCTCATATATACCTCATTTTCGTATTACTTGTAATTATAAATTTAGAATTCTGAATAAGCAATGTAAAAATAATATATTCAAAATTAATTTACCACTTAGAATGTTTTATACTGTTCTTTTTTAAATTTCTTGTGAACATTCTGATTTCTTTCATTTTTTCTTTTCCCCAATCACTTTCGCATTGGAGATTTCTGTATAAATTCCAACGTTCTTCATCTAATGTTCCATTTGCAATTGCCGTTTGAATTGCACAACCTGGTTCTGTTGTGTGCGTGCAATTTCTAAATTTACATTCGCTGAATAAATCTGTGATGTCAGAAAAAGTGTCGTTAATTCCATCTTCAACATCGCTCATACCAAGTTCACGTAAACCGGGGGTGTCAATTATAGTTGTTCCACAAGGAAGCAAAAAAAGTTCTCTGTGAGTAGTTGTATGACGACCTTTTCCATCTGAATCTCGTATTGTATTTACTTTCATAAGATTTTGATTTGCAATCGTGTTTAATAGTGTAGATTTTCCGACACCAGAAGAACCAAGAAATACAATTGTTTTGTCATTCAAAAGATATTGTGAAAGATTTTCAATTCCATATCCTGTAAATGAACTGATTGCGTTAACATCAACTTTTTCTGAAATTTCTTTTACGATTTGTACATATGATTCTGAATCACTACAT
>JAAZCS010000148.1 GCA_012513125.1 Treponema sp.
CAGTTGCAGATTACTGGCGAAGAAATGAAAAAACGGATTGGCTCTAAAGAAAAAGTTCTTGTTGAAAATGTCAGCCGTGATAATGAAAACGAGTTGCTTGGAAAAACTGAACGTGATGAAAGAGTCGCTTTTGCTGCGGATAAATCATTGATTGGAAAATTTGTTTTTGTTGAAATTACTAGTCTCAATGGCAATACATTTAAGGGAAACTTGATAAATAAATAGTTTAGGACTATTATAAAAAGATATCGTTTTTTTTTAGTCGAGGGAAATATGTCTATTTTCAAAAAATACGTAGTAGCTTTTATTCCAACAATTTTTATTGCTGTAACTGTTTTGCGTTGGTATGCTCTGGAATTTGTTTACCGGACTCCTGCAAAAATGTGGTCTGGGTCTCCTGTGACATATATTACCACGCTTTTTCTAGTTTTAGTTGTTCTTGTAATTGTTTATTTTATAACGAAACCATTTGATGAATTAATCAAAAAAATCAATAAAGGATATGAACCTTCTGTTGAAGAACGAAATGAATCTTTAAGCGTATATTCCAAAATCAAAATTGTTACAATCGTAGTAAATTTAATCGGATTTTTTATTGGTCAGATAGCAGTAATAATCATGGAAGTGTCCATGGGACTTACTGAATATAACCTTACAAGAATAATTTTTACAGTACTTCAGGCTGTATCTGTAGGATCTGTTTCTGCGTTTTATACAATTTTTACATTTAACGAAATGATTTCTTCTCAGCGCGAAATGTTGAAAATTAGAAATGTAGATGATTTTAATATAAAAAAGCCTATCGCTTTCAGTTTTAGCCTAGGTGGTATTTTCATTTTGTCATTGATACATATGAGTATAAATACAATGTGTGTTGGATATGGCATAATTGATTTTGTGAATACAGCTCCAGTTTCTGAGCCTCTTGGTGCATTTTTAAAGGGTGGCATTCTTGTATTTTTTACTTCATTCTTACCTTGTCTTTCTTTGATTTACAATGTTCTTTCAGGTTTGAGAAAAAGAATTAGCCGAACTCAAAAACAAATTGAACAAATTGCAAAAGCTGGTGATTTAAAAGCCCAGATTAATATAATTATGTTTGATGATTTTGGAAGTTTAAATGCATCAATCAATTCTTTTATCAATCAAATTTCATTGATGATTTCAAAAATACGAGAGGGAACAAATGTTGTTTCTGATTCTGCAAATATTCTTACATCAACAGTTGATTCTGCGGCAAAAGCTCTTTTACAAATGAATCAGTCTGTTTCAGAAATAAATGAACAGGAAGCATCTCAAGATACTCTTATTCAACAGGCACATAAAGATATTTTAAGTTTGACAGACGGTGTTTATAAAGTTCAGTCGCAAGTTGAAAGTCAGGCAGCTTCTATGGAGCAAAGTTCATCTGCCGTTACTCAAATGGCTGCAAATATAAACTCAGTTGCCAATATGACTCAAAAAGCAGGTGAAGTTTCTGACAAATTGTCATCTGTAAGTGAACAAGGAAACGAAAGTTTAACAAAAGCAGTTGGGGCTGTTAGTGCAATACAAACCGCTTCTCTAGAAGTTCAGGAAATTGTAAAGTCAATTCAGGCTATCGCCTCTCAAACTAATTTGCTTTCAATGAATGCAGCAATTGAGGCTGCCCATGCTGGTTCTTTTGGTGCTGGTTTTGCGGTAGTTGCCGACGAAGTTCGTTCTTTAGCAACTTCTTCTGCCAATAGTGCAAAAGATATTCAAAAAAGAATTAAAGATATGGTGAAAAAAGTTATGGATGGTGTTGAAGCCATTCAGGAAGCTGGAAACGCATTTAGTAATATCAAGATTAATATAGAAGAAAATACAAATTTGATTAGAAAAATCTCACAGGCTATGAGTGAACAAAGTAGTGGTGCCTCTGAGACGATGACAGCTGCAAATGGCGTTCTTGATTCAATTGATATGATAAAACAACTAACTGAAAGTCAAACTGAGTTTGCAAAAAAAGTTCAAGAAGCTATGCAAAAAGTTGTTGAGTCGTCAGTTGAAGTAGCAAAAAAGCTTGATACAACTACTCAATCTACGGAAAATCTTGAAAGTGCAATAAAGAATGTTGAATCTATGTCGGTAAAGAATTCTGTTGCAGTAAATGTTGTAACTGAAAGTATAAAGGTGTTTAAAGTATAATAATCAAAACTTTGCCAAAATGGTGGCAAAGTTTTGATTAGAAAGTTTGCAGTGCAAACTTTCAGATATAATGCTGTTTTATGCAAAACAGCGTAAAAAGTTAATCCTAAAGCTGAAGCTTTACTCATAACTTTTTATATAGGATAATCAAAAGTTTGCCAAATGGTGGAAAAGTTTTGATATATTATAGGAGATTTTTATGATATTTGGTTTGGTGTTAATCTTATTTATAGTGATTTTTCTTGCTTTTTTTGTTGGAAATAATCTTTCAAATGTTTGCACATTATGGCTATTTAAAACTTTTGATAATATGCCTGTTGCAATGCTTGTATTTATTTCATTTGCTGTAGGAATTGTTTTTTCTCTTGTGTGTGTGTTCATAGGATATTTACGCAAAAAGTCTGTTCCAACAGAAGAATTAACTCCTGAGCAAAAAATTGTTGAATTGCAGAAGATAAAAGAGCGCGAAGAACAACGTAAAATTAAATTAATAGAAAAACAAAAAAAAGACGAAGAGAAGCAAGCTCAAAAAGCAATTAAACTAAATGAAAAAAAAGCCAAGCTTGAACTGAAAAAAGTTGAAGAACAAAAAAATGAAGCTAAAGGAAAAGAAACTAGTTCAAATAATGATTCAAATGGAAAATAGAAATGAGACGTAAATTATTTTTATTGATTCTTTTAGTTTCAACTAATTTTCTTTTTTCGCAAACAAAGGCAAAAGATTTAATAATTAAGGCACAAGAATTTGAGTCAATATCAAAGACAATAGAATATCTTCAGGAACAGATAAAAATAAATAATGATGTTACCGAAAAAAGAGCATTGTATATTTTTTTAGCATCTATTCAAGAGCAGTCGGCATTTTTTGATGAAGCAAGAGATAATTATGCAAAAGCAGCTTCTTTTTCATGTGGCGATGCAGATGGAATGCCTAAGAAAACAAACGAACAGTTAGTTTTAGATGCTGTTAGATGTTCATTAAATTCTGGAGATTATTCAACTGCAGAAAAATATCTAAATTCATCAGTTAGAAATTCAAAAAGTGAAACGATTCAATCAAATATAAA
>JAAZCS010000149.1 GCA_012513125.1 Treponema sp.
CATACAGCAATGGCAGGTTTGTCGATGGGCGGAATGCAAACAATAAATATTGGTATGTGTGAATGTCTCGACTTAATTAGCTGGTTTGGTGCATTTTCTGCAGCACCCACATCATATCAGGCAACACAAATCGCAGAAAAATTGACTACATTTGATTCAAAAGAAATTAATTACTTCTATAATATTTGCGGTCTACAAGACAACATAGCATATACTAGTGCAAGTTCTGCAGCTAAGAATCTTCCATCTGTGTCAAAAAAATTGAAAGAAGGCAAAAATTTTACTTGGGTTGAGATTCCAGGTTATCATGATTTTAATATCTGGTATTTAGGATTTTATAATTTTTCACAAATAGTATTTAACAAATAATTAAAAGTACATAAATTGAAGGTATAAAATGAAAAATCAAGGTTTTAATCCATATTTACCATCATGGGAATATATCCCTGATGGCGAACCTCATATTTTTGGAGACAGGGTATATATTTTTGGATCACACGATATAGCTCATGGATGGGTTTTCTGTCTTGGAGACTATGTTTGCTATTCAGCCCCTATCACAGATTTATCAGACTGGAAATATGAAGGAATTATTTATTCTAGATTATCAGATCCATTAAACAAAGACGGAAAAATGTGTCTTTACGCTCCGGATGTAACAAAAGGTCCTGACGGAAAATATTATCTTTATTATGTCTTGGATAAAACAAGTGTCATTTCCGTTGCGACTTCCAATACACCTGAAGGAAAATATGAATTTTATGGATATGTTCATTACAAGGATGGAACAAGATTAGGCGAAAAACATGGTGACGAACCTCAATTTGATCCTGGAGTTCTTACAGAAAATGGAAATACATATTTATATGGAGGATTTTGTTCATGTGGAGATAAAAGCAGAACTGGTGCAAAAGTGACAGTTCTAGACAAAGACATGTTAACAATCATTAAAAATCCAGAAACAATTGTTCCATCATGCGAATATAGTGATAGTGAAAAATGGAAAGAATTTAGAGGTCATGAATATTTTGAAGCCGCTTCAATTAGAAAATTCAATGATACCTACTATTTTATTTACTCATCTATTGTAATGCATGAATTATGTTATGCTACCAGCAATAGTCCATTAGGAGAATTTAGATACGGGGGAGTAATTGTTAGCAATTGTGATTTACACATCTCATCATATAAACAGGCAGAAATGCCATCCGCTTATGGAGCAAATAACCACGGAAGTATAGAAAAAATTGGAAACGAGTTTTATGTTTTTTATCATAGACAAACAAATGGAACATGGTTCAGCAGGCAAGGTTGTGCAGAAAAAATACAAATTCTAAAAAATAATACAATTCCTCAAGTAGAAATTACATCAAATGGATTGAATGGAAAACCATTAATCTCAAAAGGTAAGTATTCAGCAAGCATAGCATGCAATTTATTTACCGACAAACCAAATATGTATGTAGGTGAAAATCAACCCAGAATTACTACCGACGGAAGAGATGGAGATAAATCACCTTCATATATTGCAAATATTACAAAAAATACAACAATCGGCTTTAAATATTTTGACATCAAAGATGTTACTAAATTTTGCATTACAACTAGAGGTTATGGAAAAGGGATTTTTGAAGTCAGAACAAAGTGGAATGGTGAATGTTTTTGCAAAATACAAATAGATTTTACAAATTTCTGGACAGAATATTCATCTGATATAAGTCTTCCTAGTGGAAAACAATCGATTTATTTAGTTTATAAAGGGGACGGAACCTGTAGTTTGCTTAATTTTGAATTTAAATAAAACAAATTGTTATTATCTATTTTGATTACAATTATTAGTAATTACATGTTGATAAATATATATTTTTATATTATCGTTATATAGTATTAATTTATTAGGAGACGAAATTGAATAAAACTGAATTAGTAAATGCTATAGCAGAAGACACAAAACTAACTAAAAAGGATACACAAGCTTTTTTGAAATCTTTTTTGGATAATGTTGAAAAATCATTAAAAAACGATGATAGTGTTCAACTTATTGGATTTGGAACTTTTTCTGTAGGAAAAAGAGAAGCTCGCTCTGGACGTAATCCAAAAACTGGAGCAACAATGAAAATTGCAGCTTCAAAATATCCTAAATTTAAGGCTGGAGCTTCATTCAAAGCTTCATTAAATGATAAATAACATTTTAATGAAAAAAAAACTGAAATCTAGAAGATTTCAGTTTTTTTTATTAACAATACTTATCACTACTAGTCTTTAGCTCTTTCTAAGAATGAACCATCACGTGTATCAATAACGATTCTTTCATTAGTATTTATGAATAATGGAACTTTTACCTCGATACCAGTATCAAGAGTAGCAGGTTTCATTGATTTACCAGAAGTATCACCTTTAATACCAGGTTCACAATATGTAACTGTACGAGAAACACGAACAGGCAAATCAATACCAACAGGCTTTCCTTCATAAAAAGTCAATTTTACTTCCAAATCATCATCGGGTGTAATATATCCAGCATAATCACCTAAATCTTCTTTTGGCAATTCAAATTGTTCATAAGATTCTTGATCCATAAATACAAAAGTTTCACCATCAATGAATGATAATTTTGTAACGTGTCCATCCAAATCAACTTCATCAAATTTTTCACTTGCATCAATACCTAAATCCATAGTTGAATTGGTAACAAGATTTTTTACCCTAAGATTTGTAACCATACCGGCACGTCCAGAACGCTGTCCTAACATTTTCTGAACAATAAGCGGATTTCCTTCATACATAAAAGCTGTACCAACTTTCAATTGTGATGTCATTAACATAATATTAAACCTCTAAAAAAATAAAACGATTTCTTTATCTATTATTTACATTATAATCTTTTTTGAAATAAATGTCATTAGGTTTTCCGACAGGTCACCATTTCTTCGTAAACTTTCAGAAAAGTTAATAAATTCTTTTGTAAAATCTTCAATATTAAATAAATAGATATCTAAATTATCAGAGAATTCACTATCTGAAATTTCAATAGAATTATTTACATACAACCAGATTTTTTCAATTATAATAAAATGCTCTTCACAAAAAAATGACTTCATTTTACCCAAAAGTGCTTTTACTTTTACCAATTGATAATCATCACTTTGAGGATAAGCATGCCAGACAAAAGGAATTCCAGAAAGGCAAGCCTCACTTAATGAATCTTCACCTCTAACAAAAAGGAATTTGCATGAATTAAGCATAACATCCCAATCAGACTGATTCATAAAATCCATTTTTGTATAACAAAATGTACAATTATTGTC
>JAAZCS010000150.1 GCA_012513125.1 Treponema sp.
CACAATAATTCCAACTATAAACATTACAAAAGGAGTCCATCTATTTGAAAGCAACTCTTTTAAAATTTGCAGTTTTACATATTGATAATGATTCTTAATTGCTTCTTCATAAATAATTTTTTCATTGTCATCTATTTCATTGCTTTTAATTCTAATTTTTATTTCACTTTTTGGAAGAACTGCTTTTTGTGAATTATCAAGATATTCCGCCACTTCGCTATTTATTACAGGATATTTTCCATAGTATGGCGAAAGAAAATTGCTGTCATCTTTTACAACCATGTCGATTATTGAACGGCCGTCCGCGTCTTTTTCAAGAAAAATATTTTTGATGCTATCTATCTGTTTCATGTTTGGTTACCCTAGTTTTGAACTGTCGAGAATTTCTCGGTAGTTGCCGATTTTTGCACTTCAACTTTTATTTTATCACATTTTTTGGTCTGTTACTTATTCAAAGATTGAAAATTCAATTCTTTTGCGTTATACTATTTATCTATGAAGTTGAATAGTCGAAATATTATAACACAAAACTAACAAAAAAGCCATCTTATATGTTCACGGCAAAGGCGGAAAGGCTCAAGAAGCAGACGCATATAAAAAGATGTTTCCAATGTATGATGTCTATGGACTTGATTACAAAACATGGACACCATGGCAAACAAAAGAAGAATTTTCAACATTTTGCAAGGTGCTTGAAGAAAACTATGAGAAAATAATTCTAATTGCTGGTAGTATTGGAGCTTTTTTCTCAATGAATTCTGGAATGGAAGCTATATTCAAGAATAAACTTGAAAAAGCGTTTTTCATATCCCCCATTGTTGATATGGAAAAACTTATATCTGATATGATGCACTGGGCCAATGTTTCAGAACAAAGGCTTATTGAAGAACAAAATATCCCAACAGACTTTGGCGAAACATTGTCGTGGGACTATCTAACATATGTTCGGAATAATCCCATAACATGGAAAACAAAAACATATGTATTGTATGGGGATAAAGACAATCTTACATCACAAGAGACAATCGAAAAATTTGTTCGAAACCATAATGGACATTTAACAGTTATGAAAAATGGTGAACATTGGTTTCATACAGCCGAACAAGTTGATTTTTTAAATGTTTGGCTAAAATCTCTGTGACAGCATACATTAGGTGACTTTATTAACTCATGTTTCAAGATATCTATGTTACTCGCAACTAGAGTGTGGCTTTTTTGAATACGTAGCACATCGTCTATAAAAGCAGACAGGAATAATGATTAATAACGCAATTATAGATGCAGCAAGGAAGATTTCTTTTACAGGTATAGCTACAGTTTCTCCAAATTCATTTATATAAGTTTGTCCTTAATGTTCACATAGAAAAGCGCCAATCTGAGTCCCAATTATCATTATTGAACGTGTTAAGCAGAACACGGAAGTCATCCTGCCAACACGAACATTGCTATGTGAAAATTATTTTCTTCCAAGAAAAATATCAACAATTTCTTTCTCATTTATTGAAAGTGAATAGCGTTCTATCTCGCCCATTCCCCACTCAAAGTTTGCATTTGTGTCCCAGTAGAGAGCCGAAATTCCATATTTTTTTGTTAATTTTGTTTGATAAGTAACCCATTTAATTCTTTCATCATAACTTCTGTTTCTAAATGAAGCTGTTTCACCAATTACAATTGGGATTCCCTTTGAAATATATTTTTCATTCAAAAGATTAAATGAATCTGTAAGTTGTTTCTTCGATTCTTCTGTAAATTTCACATCTGCATCATTTTGATTAACGCCCATAATGTAACTATGAACTGTAAGAATGAGTTTATCCTTTGCAGAATCATCAGGAAGTTTAAAATAAGAGTTATCTGTTGTTGTATACATTGCAGTACATAAAGATGGAATCATTACAAAACGCTTTGCATTATTTCCACCACTAGCTCTGATAATATCAAGAATCATTTTGTTATAATCATTTAATAAATTGAATTCTTCTTCTTTTTTTGGAAACCATTCATCAGCAGCACCTGCATTACGAGGTTCATTCAATGTTTCAAAAATTAAATGTTCATCATAACTGTTGTTAAAAGATTCACAAATCTGAGTCCAAATTGCCGTTAAGAAAGCTTTAGATTCTGCAATATCTTTGGGATTGTTTCTAATAATATACCCTTCACCATATTTGATTGGACTTTTCATATCGGCACGAACATCATGATGACTATTTATTATTACATAATAGCCCTCTTCCATTGCCCAATTAACTATAGTTTTAACTCTTTTCATCCATTCTTCATTAATTGTGTATTTTTTATCAGAAATATGATTAAACCAAGTAATAGGAATTCGAATCGTTTTATATCCGTTTTCAAACCCAAATTTAATTATATCAGAAGTTGTATGTGCTTCACCCCAACCATATTGACTGTTTAACGTAGTATCAGGTTTTTTTGTTGAACCATAAGCATCCAGTGTATTACCCAAATTCCAGCCATTTCCCATCGATTTTACAAATTCAATTGCCGATTTTGAATCATCAAATTTGCCTTCTGTTGCAGAATCCTTTATTGAGACACTTTTATCATTTGCATAAACATTTAAACAAAACAAAACTAATACAATTCCAAAGATTTTTCTTTTCATTTATATAACCTCTACTAAAAATTTACCCACATCTAAAATATAAATTCTTTTTAAAGTTTATAATCATTTGCATTCAAATTGCAATACCAGAAATCTTAGTTTTCAAATACTACATCAGACTTTTTTTTCTTTTGAAAATTCCAAAATACAAAGATATAGCAAGAATTAAAGATAGCACATCCGCTACAGGCTGTGCCCACATTAAACCATTTATGCCAATAATAGCTCTTAACACAAATAAAGAAGGAATGTATATCAGTCCCTGCCTACTTATATTTACAATCAACGACGAAGTCGCCGCACCCATTGCCTGAAGTGCGTTTGCAAAAACAAAGAAAACACCAAAGAAAGTGCTTGTGGTAAGAAGAATTTTTGCAAAGCGTACTGCATATGCAAATGCACTCCTTTCTGTTAGAAAAATACCAACTATTTGATTAACAAACAGATAACACAGCATAGTAAGCACTGCACTAACAATGAAAGCCAACACAAGAGAAAATCTCATAATGCCATGATACCGATTCCAATTCATTGCCCCTGTGCAGTATCCCAACAATGGCTGAACGCCCTGTCCTATCCCCATAGACAGCATTCCTGTAATCATGGTTATTTTCATGGCTACGCCTACACCCGCCAAAGCCATATCGCCATATTCAGCCATCATGCTATTCATAATAATCTGGGAAACACTCATCAATACAGAAGCCAGAGCCGCTGGAATCCCTATGGAAAGAACCCCTGATGCAATTTTATTTCTATAGGAATAATTTTTTATGCTAATACTTAAGATAGATTTTCCATTCACAAAATAAATAATGTAATATAAAGCACCAACAACATTTCCTATAACAGTTGCAATTGCAGCACCCTTTACATCAAAGTTAAGAGATAAAATTAAAAGCGGATCTAAAATAATATTCAAAACATTGCCTATTATTTGACCCATCATAGCTTTTGTCGCTTGTCCTTCAGCCCGTAAAATATTTGAATAACAAGAGGTAATCAAAACAAACGGTCCGCTAAAAGCAATTATTGTTAAATAATCTTTCGTAAATTGCAATGTTTCATTACTGGCACCTAGAGCAACAACAATTTTATCCAAAAATATCAAAAAAGCTATTGATATAATTATTCCTACAACCACACATGACCAGAAACAAAAAGAACATACTTTTTTTGTATATTCCTTTTTTCCTTCTCCTAAGGCTCGGGAAATTACTGAAGTTCCACCGATTCCAAAGACATTTCCTATAGACATGAAAATTAAGAACACTGGCGTTGCAAGAGAAATTGCTGCCACTTGAAAAGGATTATGAGTCTGCCCAATAAAAAAAGTATCAGCAAGATTATAAACAAGAACATTCATGTTATACTCAAATAGTTAAAATTCTATTAAGGATGCTTTTATGAAAAAAGATATAGGATTGCTTTTAAAAAACATTACAGATTGCTTAAAAAAACAAGCTGATGCTTCCTCAAAAGCTTCAGGAATTACGTTTTCTCAATTGCAAGTATTAGAATACATTGCTAATTCAGATAACAAAAGAACTACGCAAAAAGAAATCGAATCTTTTCTGAATGTATCACACCCGACTGTATCAGGCATTATCAAAAGACTTGAGGAAAAAGATTTAGTTAAAACAGAAGTTTTTGTAAAACATGGAATTAAAAAATCTGTTGAACTTAGCCCAAAAGGTGACATTCTTGAAAATCAAGTACATTTTCAAAAAGGAAAAATTGAAAAATTACTGACAATGAATTTTAATGAAGAAGAAAAAGAAAAGCTTGTATATTTATTAGAGAAACTCCAGAAAAATATCACACTAAATCTAAGCAAAAAAACTTATTAATATTTTATTTTATAAAAAACCGCAGTACCACCATCAATACAAATTGAATTTCCATTAACAGAAGAGTTTCCACCTATCGAGAAAAATGGTTCAGTTAATAAATTTGTTTTATTACTCAAATCCACTTTATATGATTTTTTTGAAGGGTTAATAATTACGAGAACAGATTCATTATCATTTTTTCTAATATATGCCAATGGATAGTTTTCGGTTTGCAAAAATTCCACAGAAGCATTACTTTGCAATGCTGAATGCTCTTTTCGGACACTAATTAGTTTTTTTACAATTGATCTAAGTGAATTAACATCTTTCATTTGTGATTCTGCAGTTGGAGACTCAACTGAGTTGTCTACTGGAATATAAATTTGATCTTTATTTGCTTTTGAAAATCCAAAATTTTCAGAATTATCCCATTGCATTGGAGAACGTGAACCTGTTCTTTCGTATCCACCCTCTACAGAAATAAGATTTTCAACATATCTCATTCCTATTTCATCACCATAATAAATGAAAGGAGCACCTGGCATAGAAAGTAAAAATGCAAAAGCAATCTTCATTTCGTCTTGAGTTAAATACTTTCCTAAACGAATCATATCGTGATTACCAGATGGAATACAAATTAAGCCTTTACCATTTGTTTTATTGTAATTCTTTTTGTATGTTTCAAGAAAAGAAGTAATATTTCCTTTTCCTCTTGATGAAAAATATGGTTCTTCACAACGGAATAAGTCATTGTAGAATGATGGTCCAAAATGAAGAAGAAAATCCATGTGAAAACCGCCCGCCAAAGACTTATCTGGTTCACCCCATTCCGAAACCATTGCCGCTTCAGGAAATTCTTTGTCTAGAAAATCACGAACTTTATTCCACAATTCTATAATTCCAGTTTTTTGTTCATCATCATTCTTAACAAGAGAACCAGCCATATCAACACGGAAACCGTCACAACCTTTAGAAAGCCAAAATCGCATAACATTCATCATCTCTTCAAGAGTTGCTCTAGGTCCACTATCATTTACAGATTGCATCCAAGGTTTTTCACATTTGTAAAATCCATAGTTTAGAGCTGGTTGAGTTGAAAAAAAGTTTAAGGCAACACATCCATTTCTCTGAGAAATACCACGTAACCATTGCATATCATTTGGAGCATCCCAAACACAATCTGTCCAAACATATCTATCTGAGAATTCATTTTTTGTAGGTTTCATTGATTCAATAAACCAAGGATGTTTATACGATGTATGCCCCGGAACTATATCCAAAATTATGTGCATGTTTCGTTTATGAACTTCATTAAAAAGATTATATAAATCTTCATTTGTTCCATAACGAGGAGCAACTTTATAATAATCTTGAACGTCATATCCTGCATCATCAAAAGGAGATAGATAGCAAGGATTCAACCAAATGGCATTGCATCCTAATTCTTTAATATAATCAAGTTTTTCAATAATTCCATAAAAATCACCAATACCATCTCCGTTTTTGTCATAAAAAGACTGTGGATAAATTTCATAAAACACTGCATTTGAAAGCCATTTAGACATATAACACTCCTGTAAAAGTCGCTTCTAAAGTTTCATTTTTTGTGCGTCTTCAATTTTAGTAAAAATCAAAGGATACAGATATGTTACAAAAAATGTCATGATAAAAGCATACAAAAAAGTGGTTACTGCGGTAGGTAAGAAACTTTTAAAAATAGAAAAACCTGCACGGACAATAAAAATTACAATCGGAAGACCACAAATTAAGCGTGCTATTTTCTGATTAATAGAACATTCAACATTGAATTTAACGAATCTACGTTCCAAAACCCAACCGATAAAAAACCCTATCGCAGCTCCAGTACAATAACTTGTGTCGGGAACCATCTTTTTTGAATCAACAAGAATTTTTCCTGCTTCATCGTAATCGATTGGATAGTTCTTTACCATAGCATAAATTGTAATGGCAACTGAAATGACAACAACAATCAACGTTAAAATGATATCATTGTTTTTTCCCTTTTCTGTCCACGTAATAATTTTTGATACAATGAAAAGCCAAATACATCCTACACAAAGAGATACAAGAACATCCTGCGGGGTATGAACACCAAGATAATTCCGCGAAAAACAAATCAACGCAAGAATCACGATAGATGCTATCATTGCCACTTTAGAACGGCTTTTCATCTTTGCAGCAAGACCACCCCATAATGCAGTACTCTGTGATACGTGTCCACTTGGGAAAGAATATCCAGTAGCCGTTATTTTTGCATCAGAAACAGGCATAACACGTACATCACGAATCCACGGACGATAAATACAAGCGGTGATTTTCAGGAAGCCATTTGATATAAATGAAAAAGCGAAGTTCATCAAAAGATAAACGCCTATTTCCTTGTTGACAACCCAGTAGATGCACGCCATTATACAAACGGGTATTAATCCGTTACCAAGTTCTGTAAAAGTAGTGAAGAAACTATCAAAGATTCCACCTGTTAATTTACGAAAGTTCTGTAATAAAAGAAGATAATCTATATCAATAATTGACAATTATATATTACCTATTTCTAAACGCAAGAAAAAATCTTTTATTTTTTTATACTCATTAAAAACGTTCCTGCCCTTTCACCTGATTTTAGAATAATAGTATTTTTATAGAAAGAAACTTTCTTGAATCCAACTGATTCATAACAGTTAATAGCCGAAATATTAAAATCATAAACACACAGGCGAATTTTCTCCAGATTTAATTTGTTGAATGCTATATTAAGCGCCTCCTTGATGATCTGTTTTCCATACCCTTTGTTTCTGTTTTCTTTTTCACCAATTAAAAACTTGCCAACTGTAGCATGTTTTTTTTCGTAATTTATTCTGAGCAAGTCAATGCAGCCTATCATCGTTTTGTTTTCATCCAATATTTTGAATGAATAATTCGATGAATCTTCACCATTAACATCACAAGTGGTATATTTTTCTTCAATCTGACCAATAGAAAGCGGAAAGCAATATTCTCTTCCTGCCCATTGCTGCAGAAAATCCGACGATGTATCCTTATTCCATTTCACGATTTGCATGAAATCAGAGTGATTAATTTTTTCAAGTTTTATCAAAGCGAAACTCCATAAAAGTTTAAAACTAAAATGACATAGCAGAAAATCTGCCAGTTTTGAGGAAATAAAAAATGTTTGATTGCTTTAAGCCGCAGATTTTGCGGGAAATGGAGTTTTACCTTCTGATAGTCATCTTGTTAACAATTGCTAAAAGGCGTGTTAAGTTGTTTTCTAATAAAATCACTTTATAAACCTCCAAGTTATGTCCATTACAAAATGGTTTGAAAATTATAGCATAGTTTGCAATTTTGGGCATTATGAAAGATGACCAACTCATAAAATGGCAAGTATATCAAAAGTTTTTATAGTGTATAATGAAAACTCTGTTTTTATGACAACTTTTCTTATTTCAATATAAAAACTATTGTTATTTTACTACTTTTCATATTACATAATGAAAACTTCTTGATAAAACAAGAACAATATCCTATAATTCTACTGTATCTCTTGTTTAATTATAAGGAAAGTAAGATGCAAGAACGACAATCTTTTCTAGAAAAACTCAAGAAATTAAAAGACACTCAAATCATTAAAGTAATTTCTGGTGTTCGAAGATGTGGCAAATCAACATTGCTAAAACAATTCCAAGACTACTTGCTCGAAAATGATGTTGAAAAATCTCAAATCATAGACATCAACTTTGAAGATTTATTAAATGAGCCTTTGCATAACTATAAAAAACTTTACTCTCATACAACGTCATTGCTTATAAAAGACAAAATGAATTACATTTTTCTAGATGAAATTCAGCTTGTTGAAAATTTTCAAAAAGTTGTCGACTCACTTTTTATTCAAAAAAATGTTGATCTTTACATAACAGGTTCAAATGCATATTTACTTTCTGGTGAACTTGCCACATTGCTTTCTGGCCGATACATTGAAATAAAAATGCTACCGTTTTCTTTTGCAGAATATTTTTCATTTGTTGGCGGTAATAAAAAAGAAGCTTGGAATTCTTTTTTCAAATACGGCGGATTCCCTTACGCTTCAACATTGCATGACGACCAAATACGGAATGACTATCTTTCAAGTATTTACAACACAGTTTTATTAAAGGACATTGCATCTAGAAAAAAAATTGGCGATATTGCTTTATTACAAGATGTTGTAAAATTCTTATTTGATAACATAGGCAATATAGTTTCTCCAAAAAAAATTGCAGACAGCTTAACTTCTGTCGGTAGGAAGACAACTTCCATAACTGTTGATAATTATATAAACGCACTAATGGAATCTTTTATTTTATACAAAGCAAGCCGCTATGATGTAAAAGGAAAAGAACATCTAAAGTCACTTGAAAAATACTATCTTGTTGATGTTGGACTGCGCAGACTTTTGATTGGTGACAGAAATACAGACATAGGTCATATCTTAGAAAACATTATTTACATTGAACTAATTCGACGTGGCTACAATGTATACATAGGAAAAATTGGTTCTTTAGAAATTGATTTCACCGCAGAAAAATCTGGAGAGATTTCTTATTACCAAGTTGCCGCAACAGTTCTTGATGAATCAACATACGCTAGAGAAATAGCACCACTAAAGAAAGTGCATGACAATTTCCCAAAATATATTCTTTCACTTGATGAATTTATAACTTCAGAAGATGGCATAAAGCAGCTCAATGTTATTGACTGGCTATTGGCATAAAATAAAACTCTTATGCAAAATTTCAAAAGAAGTTTTGCATAAGAAAATAAATCACTGTTCCTTACTAAACTTTTTAATGTACTTGTCATTCATAAAATAAACTCATGTGAATATTCCCAAGAACGCAATTGTAAAAAAGAAGAACGCCGCACCAGAGCCTTTTCCGCTGCCGAACATTTTTATAAAAAAGCTTCCGGATTTTTGAGTAGACATAAATGGTTCGTACACTTTGTCAACAAAAAAACCACCAAAAAAATATCCAACAGGAATTGTAAAGAACTGCAATATGTTTCTTGCAGAAAAAACTCTTCCTTGAATTTCAACAGGGACATTTTCACGCATTATAGCATCCAGGTTTGTACTCATAAGTGGAATTAAAATCCAACCAAGAAATTCTGCCCCGCACCATACCCAAACATTTCTTCCAAACGCAAGCATAAAATTTTCAAACGACATAGAAAAAAGCAGTGTGTAGCAAATAACCTTCACTCTGTTTTTTGGCTTCTTAAATGCAGATGCAATAAAACTTCCAACAAGCATTGTTACACCTCTAAAAGCGTTGACAGTTCCAAGCACTGTTTCTCCACCACCACTTCTTGATAAAATCATTGCAGGAAAAGCCGCTTCAAAAAGTGAAGCTGTAAGATTTATAAAGGCCAGGAAAATAATCAAATCAAAAATTCCACGGTTCTGCATCAAATAAGATAGTTTTGTCTTTGCAGATTCAAAAAATGTTTCCTTTTTAGATTCAGATTTTTCTGCCTCAGGAATCTTTATAAAAATTAATAGAGTTACAAAAGCCACAGCAAATGTTCCCAAGTCAAAGAAAAGCACAAAATCAATTCCTGCAAAAGCGACAAAGGCCGTTGCAATTACAGTCGTTAAAATTGAATTAACAGAATTAGAAAGATACCGCAACCCACCAACTTTCTGATAATACTTTTTTGGAAGAACAAGACTTGTTGCAACATCAGAAGCAGGCTGCTGTATTGTATTCATAAAACCGTTCAGCGCATTTAGCAAATACAAATGCCACAGTTCAAGATTGCCTGTTTTCATAAGCACAAGAATTGTTACAGTTCCCATTGCGGCAATTGCATCACACCCAAGCATGATTTTCTTTTTGTCCAACCTGTCGCTTAACGCACCTGCAAAAATACTTAGCAGAACATAAGGCGCATATGAACATACCATTAAAAGTGAAGTTGCAAGTGCCGAGCCCTTTTGTTGGTAAGACCAAATTACCAAGGCGTAACCTGTCATTGCACTACCAAGGGCAGAAAAAGATTGAGTTAGCCATAAAACAAGAAATGTTCTGGCTTCATATAAAAAATTAAATTTAGATTTCATTTGACTTTGCTCCTATTAAAAAAAATAAAACGAAAAGCAAAGCCTAGAAGAGACAATTTGAAAGTTCGTAATTCCACATAGAATTTTTACAAACTAATTTTCCCCTTACAGTTGTCTCTTTAAGCTCTGCAAGGAGTTGTGTAAATACATAAAATCATATTTTTATAATAACGCAGTTTCTTCTTTGCTACAAGAATTGTGTGCTATACTTTGAAGTCAAGAAAATGTTACTTCACCTTCCCGCCATCAGTGCAGTTCTTCCAAACAAAGAAAATCCTTGAACTTAATATGCTCAACAGTGCTAGTTGAATAGTCCACATCATCATTTGTAATAAGAATTTTTTTTCTAGACTGATCCAAATTGTTGAACGCGGAAAATTCACGTTTATATGCAATTTCATCAGCTACACTGTACGCCACTTGAATTAAATATTCCTTGTTTTCTTTTGAAGCTAGAAAGTCTATTTCACGACCGTTGTTATTATAAACATAAACTTTGTATCCCATAAAAATCAATTCATTGTAAATTATATTTTCAAAGTTGTGCGTTAAATCATAATGATTGCTTTTCTGTCTGATTGTGTTAAAGGCAACATCTTCATCATAAACTTTTGCGTAAAAATCAAGTTCCTTTTTTGCCTTAGAAGAATAC
>JAAZCS010000151.1 GCA_012513125.1 Treponema sp.
AAATAAAAGAATTAAAAAGAACACAAAAGTAAAATCAGAGTGATTATAAATTAAGAAAGTAGAATAATAGCAATAACACCATAATCCAATAGATACGTAAATTGATAATCTAGATAAAAGTGATAGAATTTTTTTCTTTTCAAAAATCAGGAAGATTTCGCTTATACTATAAAAAATTAAAGCTAAAGAACCTAATGTTAGCATGTGAAAAGAGTCAGGCAAATATTTAATCAACTGCAATATAAAAATGGCTGTAAGAAGAGGAACAAATAAAACTCCGCTGATTGAATTAACAACAAAATTATATTTTATGTAAGATAAGAAATAAATTACAACAGATAAAAGTAAAAAAGAAGAACAAATCCAAAACGCTAATTCCATAAAATAGTCCGAATAAAAATATCAATTAAATATATCATATTTTTCCACAAAAATAAAATTATTTTCTTAAAATATCATGTTTTAACATGATTGAATAAAAGTCTATATTTGAATATACTTACAGCTAAAATTATAGAATGGGGGAAGATTTTTAAGAATTTCAAACTATTCTAAATTCATTTATATAATAGAATTTGAGTTACCAAAAGTAACAAAAATGGAGGATATATGACAATTACACAGATGCTAAGTCAGAGTGCTCTTTTGACTTTGCTTGGAATGGGTGTTGTATTTGTTTTTCTCATCATTATGATTATTTGTATGAATATTCTACATCGTGTTATTCATGCATTGAAGCTTGATAAAGAAGAACCTGCAGCAACTGCAAAAAAAGTTAGTACGCCATCACAAAGTGATAATGGCAGTATTATTGCCGCTATAGCAGCTGCTATTCGTGCAAAATCAAATGATTAAAATAATTAATTAAAAAAGGATAAAAATAAATGGCAAATAAAGTTAAAATTTCTGATTTAGTTCTTCGTGATGCTCATCAATCTCTTCATGCAACACGTATGACAACTGCTGATATGTTACCTATCTGCGACAAGCTTGATAAAATCGGATATTGGTCTTTGGAAGGATGGGGCGGTGCCACATTCGATTCTTGTATTCGTTTTTTGAATGAAGATCCATGGGAAAGACTCCGTAAACTTCATGCAGCTTTACCAAACACACAGATTATGATGCTTTTAAGAGGTCAGAATCTTCTTGGTTATCGTCATTATGCTGATGATGTTGTTGAACACTTTGTAAAAGCATGTGCAACAAATGGTGTTGGTGTATTCAGAATTTTTGATGCATGTAATGATCATAGAAATTTGCAGAAAGCTACAGAAATTGCAAAACAAACTGGAGCTCATGTTCAGATGGCCATTTCTTATGCTACAACTCCTTATCATACAAAGGAGATTTATGCAGATTTAGCAAAGTCATATGCTGATTTTGGTGCTGATTCAATTTGTATTAAAGATATGTCTGGTTTGTTAAAACCTTTTGAAGCTTATGATTTAGTAAAAGCAATTAAAGCTAAAGTTGATTTGCCAATTGAAATCCATTCTCACGCTACAACAGGGCTTTCTGTTGCTACAGAATTAAAAGCTGCTGAAGCTGGTGCTGACATTCTTGATACAGCTATTTCGTCAATGGCTATGGGAACTTCTCATTCACCAACTGAAACAATTGTAGAAATGCTCAAAGGCACAGATATGGATACTGGATTAGACCTTAATCTTCTACTTGAGATTGCGGCTTATTTCAGAGATGTTCGTAAAAAATATGCAAAATTTGAATCTAGTTTCCTTGGTGCAGATACTCGTATTCTTGCTTCTCAAGTTCCAGGTGGAATGCTTTCAAATCTTGAGAATCAATTGAAAGAACAAGGTGCTGCAAATAAAATTGATGATGTGTTAAAAGAAATTCAGATTGTTCAAAAAGATTGTGGGTATATTCCTCTTGTAACTCCAACTTCTCAAATTGTTGGAACACAAGCAGTATTCAACGTATTGTTTGGAAGATATGCTCGTCTTACTCAAGAAACAAGGGATTTGGTAACTGGAAGATATGGTAAGACTCCTGCTAAAGTAAACGCTGATTTACTAAAAGATTGTCTTGCTCAAAATAAAATGGATGCTCCTGTAACTTGCAGACCTGCAGATTTAATTCCTATGGAATGGGACAAAATGGTTGAAGAGTCAAAAGCAAATGGCGGAAATGGCACAGAAGAGGATGTTCTCACTTATGCTATGTTCCCAAAAGTAGCTCCAAAATTCTTCAAAGAAAGAGCAAACGGACCTATTTCTTCAGATTCATTTGTTGAAAAACCTGCAAAAGTTGCTGGTGAAAATAAGGGCGGTTCTTATACTGTTTCTGTTAATGGCACTTCTTACAATGTTGTTTCAGGACCTGCTGGAGATAATATGAACGTTTCAGTAAATGGCACTTCATACAATGTCGCATTTGGACCTGCAGGAACTGCTGTAGCAACTGGTGGCGTTGATGTTCAGGCTCCTGCTGCTGGTGTATTGCTAAAACAAGTTTTTGAAAATGGCAGTCAGGTAAAAAAAGGTGATACAGTAATAATTATTGAATCTATGAAAATGGAACTAGAAGTTAAAGCTACTGTTGACGGAAAAATTACTTATTCTGTAGCTAATGGAACACAAATTACTTCTGGACAAGTTTTAGCTTCTATTGGAGGTTATGTTGTTCAAGCTGCTCCTGTTGCAGCACCAGCTGTAGCACCAATTGCTACTTCTGTTCAAACTTCAGTTGCAACTGGAGAAGGAAAATCAGTAACTGCACCTGTAGCCGGAACTGTTTTGAAATTAGTTTCGAATGAAGGTGATTTAGTTCAGGCTGACACAACAATTATTCTTATAGAATCTATGAAGATGGAAATTGAAATTAAGGCTAGTGTTGCTGGTAAGGTTCATTTTGTTGCAAAACAAGATCAACAAGTTTCGTTGGGAACAGTTCTTGCGGAAATTAAATAGGTGTATTTATGGAAACTGAATTAAATAAAACAGATAAAAGGTCAAAAGCTTTTAAACTTACTTGGATAATGTTAGTTATTGGTGCGGTTCTGTCATTTGGAAGTTTTGGATTTGCCGATAAAGGTGAAGATGTTGCTTCTCTTAAAACTATGTCAACCGTAACTATAAAAGGTTCTGAAAATGTTCCAAATATAAATGTTAAAGGATTTATTCAGAATGTTTGGAAAAACACAGGATTAAGCCAGATTATTAATGGTGAGATTCCTGCAATTGAACATGTTGCTTCTCCAGATCCTTTTGAAGGTGTTACAGCTCCCGGTTGGCAGAAGTTATTAATGATGGCTATCGGATTTTTGATTGTGTATCTTGGTGCGGTAAAAGGTTTTGAGCCGTTACTTTTGATTCCTATTGGGTTTGGTACTATCTTGGTAAATGTTCCAGGAGCTGGAATGTTTGCTGAAGGTTCAGGAATGCTTCGTATTATTTATGATGCGGGTGTTGGAAATGAATTCTTCCCAATGTTGATTTTTATGGGAATTGGAGCAATGACTGATTTCGGTCCTTTAATTGCCAATCCAAAGATGGCATTATTAGGTGGAGCTGCACAATTTGGTGTTTTCTTTACACTATTTGGTGTTGCTTTAATGAATTTAATTCCTGGTATTGATTATAACATGCTTCAGGCTTGTGCTATTTCTATTATTGGCGGTGCTGATGGTCCAACTTCAATTTATGTATCAGGAAAATTAGCTCCTGAAATGATGGCTGTAATTGCTGTTGCTGCATATTCTTATATGGCTTTAGTTCCAATTATTCAGCCTCCACTGATGAAATTGTTTACTACTAAAAAAGAACGTGTTATCAAAATGAAGCAATTGCGTTATGTTTCAAAAGCAGAAAAGACATTCTTCCCATTGATGTTGTTGGTATTAACAATTTTATTGCTTCCTTCTGCTGCACCTTTAATTGGAATGTTGGCATTTGGAAACTTTGTAAAGCAATGTGGTGTTGTTGATAGACTTTCAAAAACTATGGAAAATGAAATGTTGAACATTGTTTCAATTTTGCTTTCTTTAGGTGTTGGTTCTCAGATGGTTCCAGAAAAAATTGTAAATGGTAACTCTTTGGGAATTATTGCATTGGGACTGTTGGCATTTATAGTTGCAACTGTTGCAGGTCTCTTAATGGCAAAATTGATGAATTTGTTCTTAAAAGACAAAATCAATCCGCTAATTGGTTCTGCTGGAGTTTCTGCAGTTCCAATGTCAGCTCGTGTTGCAAATAAAGTTGGTATGGAATATGATCCTTCAAACTTCTTGTTAATGCACGCCATGGGACCTAATGTTTCTGGTGTAATCGGAACAGCTATTGCTGCCGGTGTATTCATTGCAACATATGCGAAATAAATAAAAAATAATGAATAATTGAAAGCGGTATTTGTAATTCAAGTACCGCTTTTTTTTTGTAAAAAAATAATATAAGTATTGACATATTATTATATAGTGTATAATATACAAATATAAACAATATTGTTGTATAAGAACGGAGGCTAAATGGTATTTACGACAGGGGCTGCGTTGTTGGATGCCATTGTTTTATCTGTAGTTAGCTTGGAAGGAACTTATGGATATAAAATAACGCAAGATGTCCGAAATGTAATGGATGTATCTGAGAGCACTCTGTATCCAGTTTTAAGACGACTACAAAAGGATGGTTATCTTGAAACTTATGATATGGAATTTCAGGGACGCAACAGACGGTATTATAGAATAACATCAAATGGTGTCATTTTGTTGGATAAATACCGTGCAGAATGGATTTCTTATAAAAAGAACATAGATAAAATACTTTTAGGAAATGAAGAGTGATTGGAGTAAATATGAATAAAGATGAATATTTAAAAGAGTTAAAAAGTTTCATTCGTTCATTAACAAATGAGGAACAAAGTGAAGCAATTCAGTACTACTCAGATTATTTTGATGAGGCTGGAGATGATGAAAAAGTAATTGGAGAACTTGGTTCACCAGAAGATCTTGCTAAAACAATTATTGAAAAAATGGCAAATGTTCCAGTTGAAAAAAAACATGAAAAAGATACTGAAAACAACCAAAATAAAACTTCAATTGGTGCATTGTATTATGAATTTGATGAAGAACAAGTAAAAAATCTAGTAATAAAAGTTCGTGCAGCAGAAGTTGTAATTGTTTCAGGCAAAAAATATTCTGTTGAAACTAGAGGTGTTGCAGAAAGTGATATGTTCTGTTCTATAGATTCAAAAGGCTGTTTAACTATTTCTAATACAAAGAAATTTGTTTTTATAAACTTTTTAAGTCATGAAAGAATAAATCGATTGATTCCGCGTATTTTAATAACAATACCTCAAGATGCAAAAATCGAAAGATTCTTGGCGTATGTTGGTGCTGGTTCTATGGAATCAAAAAATATCTCTTTGTATATAAAAGAGGGAAGTGCTGAAGTTGGAGCTGAAAATCTGATTCTAAAAAATATCTATGGTGGCAATTTGTCGTTAAGATGTGGAATGGGTAACTTGGTTATTCATGGAACAGCTACGGGAAGATGCAATATAGATTGTGGGATGGGTTCTGTTAAAATGAAATTAAACGGAAATCAAGAAGATTATTCTTATGATGCAAAAGTTGGATTAGGTGAATTTAAAATCAACAATGAAAAAAAAGGTGGAATAATTCAGTCAGTTACACAATCAGAAAAAGAAAACAATTTGTCCGTAAATTGTGGCATGGGTAGTGTTAATATAAGTATAAAATAACTTTAAATATAAAAGATAAACTAATAATAAAAACTTTACCAAATGGAGTCAAAGTTTTTATTCACAAGTTTGCAACGCAAACTTTTTAAAAAGGAGAAAAAAATGAAAACATTGAACAAATCGAATAACAAAATGTTGTGTGGAGTTTGTGCTGGAGTTGCGGAATTCTTTAATATTGATCCAACAATAATTAGACTTGTTATGGTAATTATCACAATAGTAAGTTGGGGAACAGGAATTATTGCATATATTATTGCGGCTATAATTATTCCTAATAAAGTTGAAAATAATTTTGATGATAATTTGAAAAGTGCAAATGTAAATGATTCTGCTAAAAATGAAAAGGATGAGTCTAATCAGTCATCACATGCGTCAAAAAAGACTCCTAATTCAGAGGATGAATTTAATGATTATTTTAAAAAATAAGTAAAAAAAAATATTTATTTACTTAAAAAAAATAATTAAAAAAAAGGTTGAATTTGCTAAACTTAGGTAAATTCAACCTTTTTTTGTGTTTTTAACCTTAATAAAGTAATAATTACTTAAAAATTGACATAAAAAAAGTAAAAAAAATACTAAATAAGTGTTTTTTCCTATGTATTTCGTTAAAAGGTGTGTTAGAATATTTAATTATGTTAGGTATAAAAATTAACAAAAAAGTGCGAAATATTTTAATTGCCATATTGGTAATTATTTTAGTGTTTGTATTATTTAGTCTTTTCCCTGATAAGAATTTTCGTAAAAAGTATGAAGGAATTGATTTGTCAACATCAGCTGTTTCATCTCATGTAAAATCTTATACGGAATATCAGGATGAATTTGAGGGTGCAAAAAGTGCATCTTCAATTGTCAATGTGGACATCTTTGCTTATGATTCTGGCAATTCATATGGAGTTCATGATGAAGAAAACTATTATAATAAAAAAGTAGTTTTTACAGATGATAAATCATATGTTTCTTGGAATGTTAATGTTGAAGAAGAAGGCTTGTATAATATTGAAATGGAGTATATAGCTACCCCATCAAGAAATGTTGATATGGAACGAATTTTGTATATCAACGGAGCTGTTCCTTTTAGTGGTGCGGATGTTCTTTCTTTTTCTAGGTTATGGAAAGATGAAGGCGACGTAAAATATGATAATCAAGGAAATCAGATTAGACCAGTACAGGTTGAATCTTTTGCTTATCAAACAGTTCGATATAAAAGCGACTTAGGCTATGAAATTGATCCATATAAGTTCTATTTGAAAAAAGGAATGAATACTCTTTCTTTGGAATCTACAAATGAACCAATGGTAATAAGTTCTCTACGTTTAGTTCCAGTAAAGAAATATGACACTTATGATGCATATGTAGCCAAATATCCTGCTATGAATGCAAGTAATAGTGGCAAAGATATCAAAATAAAGATTCAAGGTGAAGATTCAGCTCTTCGCTCTGACCCTTCATTGTTTGCACGCTATGACCGTTCGTCTGCAATTTCTGAGCCATATAATGTTAAGACAACTGTTTTAAATTATTCTGGTGGCGATTCATGGAAAAGTCCTGGACAATGGATTGAATGGGATTTCGATGTTCCTGAAGATGGATGGTATACAATAACTGTTCAAGGTCGTCAGTTATATCAGAGAGGTTCTGTTTCTTGCAGATCGTTGTACATTGATGGTGAAATTCCAATATCTGATGTAAAAGCAATTGAGTTTAAGTATAATACAGATTGGAAAAGCGTTACTGTTTGTGATAGCGAAAAACAGCCATATAATTTTTATTTATCAAAA
>JAAZCS010000152.1 GCA_012513125.1 Treponema sp.
GTATTATTGTTAGTATTAGTATTAGCTATTGATTCTTGATTTTTTTCTGCAACACCCCATAATCCCTTTCCTAACTCCTGTGCTTCTTTTTGAAATTTAACAAAATATTCACTGTATTTTACATCTGGAGGATATGTGGCTACTTGAGCATAACCTTCCGCAACTAAAATTGCATTAAAACATTTACTCTTTAATTCGTTCTCTGGTTTATCTTGTGGCAATTCTAACCACACGTATCTTAATAATCTCCCATATTTATCTCTATCGGAAACATCTTTTTCTAAATATACTTTTCTATCTGAATATAATTGTTTATTAGTGTAATTTGATGCTTCAACACCAAAAACCTCAACTTCTTTTGAAGGATGTTTAGTTTCTGGAGTATTAACTCCTATTAGCCTAACTTTTTCTTTCTTTTCACCTATATTTACTTCTATAGTATCACCATCAACTGTTCTTATTATAGTGGCAACATCATAAACAATTGTATTATTCTTTTGTTTTACTGTATCTGTGTTTTTTGTATTAATATTTCGGTCGTTTTCTTCTGATGATAATACAGTTTCTTTTTGACTTTCTTGTGTATTTTGTATATCATTTTTAACTACATTAGATTGAATATTATTTCCTTGCGTAGTTTTTGAATCATTATTAATTGTAACTACAAAAACAAACAATAAGCTAAATATAACCGAAAAGACAATACGAACACTTTTGGAATATTTTTTATTTGCCCATAATAATATAATACCTAATGGAGCAAACAAAAATAGTGAAAGCCATATAAACCAATTTTTTTGATAAAATTTAACAAACTGATTATTCATAAACACATTCCCCATTTGGCATAATTTTACTTTAATTATAACAAATAAAAATATATATGTCTATATATAAAACATACTTGTAGTATTCTATAATAGATTTTATATTTTCCAATATTATCCACCTACTTTTAGTTTTACTCATAATGTTCTGTTTCAGTATACATTTATACCATTCTTTCCATCCTAACAAAATATAAGTTTCATTCACTTTCTTCAGCTTCGTACTTCATATCAATCATTTTTGCAAAATAAACTGCTGGTGCTGTTGAATTTGAGTATTTGTATGATACAGCGGATATTAAAGCTTTGTCAAACGATTCTGCACATTCATTTATCGGTTTGTAATTAATAAATATAAAATACAAAATTTCTTTATTATCTTTTCTTTCTACTTCTGCAATTTGATAATCATCATTAATAACAAAAACCTCTCTGACTAAATACCAGTTTTTGTCAGTAAATTGATTTCTGATTATAGATTCTTTTTCTTGTATTTCACTACATGCTTTTGCCATGCCATATAATGAAATTTTTTGAATTCCACTTAGTCCCTTAAAATACTCTTGAATCTCATCAAAATTTAAATCTTTCAACATAATTATACTCATTCCTTTTCAATCAAGTAAAGAATTCATATACATTATATACTATTTTTAACAACTATTCTACATGATTA
>JAAZCS010000153.1 GCA_012513125.1 Treponema sp.
ATTGATTAGATACACAACATCCTCATCTTTACCAAAGTACTCTAATAAAGAAATTATTGCTATATTCAAATCAGCTGTATCACTTGTTTTTAAACTAGCTGATAAAGCTGACAATTCTGTAGTTTCCTCGTACAAGTCGATTGTATGGAGTAGAATTTTTTTATAAATTGAGAGATCTACTATTTCCTGACATGCAAAAGCAATAGCATTAAGAATATACTTAGGAATTTTGATTAAAAAGTCAATTTTTTCACCTAACTCAATTGCAAACCACCCCTTACCAACATGATTGGCTAGTTTTAACATCGCTAAATTTCTTTCTAAATATTGTTCACTTTGTATTTCTTCTTTATAAGCAGTTATTGTTTTTTTATCTTTGAATGCGTCATCTATAATTGGACTGACATAAGTTAGAATATTTTCTTTATTCACATCTAAAAACTCAATTTCAAATGTTGTATTAGCATAAAAACAATTAACCCAATTGTTTTCATTAAAAAGGGAGGATAATTTTTCTTTTCTTGCTTGACCTTTCTCTTGTGCAGTGCTTTTATACAATCGATGTTCTGATGGGATTGCCTGTTCATCTAAATCAGTTACAATAGCACACTTTCTCTGTATTCTATCATCGTCAAACAAGCTAGCGATATATTCAAACGAAGTACTACCAACATTAATCAAACCTATTCCAAGTTCGTCTAAGTTTATACCAAATAATTTTTTTACTATTTGAGGAATAAGTATTTCTTCAGCATCTCCTTCAACTAAGATAACACCTTTAGAAAAAAGCAATCCATTTCTTTTAACATCTAAATATCTCTCTACTGCGTTTATTAGATTTAGATTGTTCTTTTTTAACTTTTCTTTAGCAAATGAGTTCAGATTATTTGCTGGATTCATAACGATAGATTTGCCATTAAACGATTTTAATACATTCATCCGAGATATTTCAGACACTTCAGCTAAATGTACAGAATGTGTGGTCATGAGAATCTGAGTATAGTTTTTTTGAAGATTTAATCCTTCGAACAGAGTTTTTTGAATATGATGATGAATATGAGCTTCTGGTTCTTCAATCAACATAATATTAAGTAGTTCTCTTGAACGACACGCTTCAAATTCGACTATTTTCAAAGCTAAATAAATCATATTTAGATGTCCTAACCCTAGTAAGTCTAAGTCGATATTTTGTTCTGGCTTCATTGAAAGAAATTTTGCTAAAGAACCCATATCATCTGACATAGTTGAGGAAAGAAGAAGATTAGGAGAATACACTGAACCAATTATGCTATTTAGTTGCCGATTAATATTTTCGCCAATTTTCCTAATTTCAGGAACACTGGTAATAGTCTCATTTAATTGCTGTATAATTGTTTTTAATGACTCAACATTATCTGATGATATTTTTGATTCAATTGTTTCCATGATTCTTTTGACTGGGTTTCGATTGTTTTTCATTTCTCTAAGAACATCTCGAAGAGCGTCAACATAAACAACCGAAATATGCTTGAAAATATCTGACATGTCAATTCTTGAGCCCAACAGAGCTTCATCGTCTTCTTCATA
>JAAZCS010000154.1 GCA_012513125.1 Treponema sp.
GCATCACTAAGAGATTATACAGTTACATTGTTTAATATGATTCCAGATTTTGCAAAATAGTAGAAGTTTAATTAAATGATAGATAAAATATTGTTGCAAGCACCATTATTTGTTCTCATTTTTGCTCGTTGTTTTGCAATGTTGATGACATTACCGTTGTTTTCAATGAGGTCTGCATCTCGTGTTGCAAAAATTGCATTGGCAGGATATTTATCTTTTTTTATTTTTTCTCAAAATGGTTATTATAATTATGAAGGTTACATTACTGAAGATCAAATATTTTCGTTACAATATGTTTTATTACTTGTAGGTGAAGTTTTAATCGGTGTAATCATTGGTTTTTATATAACAATAATTTTTTCTTCATTTAGTACTGCTGGTCAGTTTATTGCTTTTCAGATGGGGTTAAGTGCAGCAAGTTCTTATGATGCTTTATCTCAAGTTGAAAATCCTTTGTTAGGACAGTTTTTTAATTTAATTGCAATGCTTATTTTTATGCAAAATCAATGGTTTCAAAAATTGTTTCTAGGTGGATTAACAGCAAGTTTTAAAACATTAAATGCAATAAATTTAGTGCAACATCAGAATAATTTAGTGGAATTTCTTTTATCCGGTTTGACAAAACTTTTTTCGGATGCATTGATAATAGCATTGCCAGTTGTAGGCACTCTTTTATTGATTTCAGTTTGTACCGGTTTATTATCAAAAGCAGCTCCTCAGATGAATTTGTTATCAGAGGGCTTTCCAATAATGATTTTAGTTGCTTTTTTTATCCTTATGGTTGTATTTCCGAATATTGTTGACTTTTTTTTAAGGTCATTTTCTCAAGCATTTAGTGAACTTGAAAGATTGTTTTTAGGAATATCAGGGGAACGAATATAGATGGCTGCAGAAGATGAAGGACGGACAGAGGAAGCCTCCGAGTATAAATTAGAGAAAGCTCGAAAAGAAGGAAGAATCGCAAAAAGTCAAGAAGTCGCAAGTGCCTTGGTTCTTTTGTTATCTGTAATTACTTTGATTTTTATTGGAAAATGGGTTTTGCAACAATGCTGCGAAATTCTTGTATTTTATTTTTCTAGATGTTTAAATGCCGTAAATGATTCGTCTTTTGCATTAGCCTTTTTTTCGTTTTTTGCAAAAATTGTATTTCCAGTGGCAATTGTTGGAGTTGTTGGAGCTTTTGTAGGAAATATTATTCAAACAAAAGGGGTTGTGTTTAGTTTAAAACCCATAGAACCCAAATTATCAAAAATATTACCTAAAATAGGTGAGTATTTAAAAAAGACAATGTTTTCTATGAAAGGATTGTTTAATATTGGTAAGTCTTTTGGAAAAGTTATTATTATTGCCATCATTGCGTATTTTTTAATTAAAAAAGATTTATTTGTTTTGATTGAAATTATTTCAAATGGAAATATTAGTCTAGCATTAGGAAAAATTGCAATTATGTCTGCACAGTTGCTGTTAATTGTTGCAATTTTATTTTTGGCAATCTCAATTCCTGATTATTTTATTCAAAAGAAAGAATTCCTTGAATCTATGAAAATGACAAAACAGGAACAAAAAGAAGAATATAAAGAGATGGAAGGTGATCCTGAAGTTAAAGGACATTTAAAACAGATGCAAAAACAACTATTATCTCAAAATATTCCTCAGGCTGTTTCTGAATCTGATGTTGTTATTACAAACCCTACACATTATGCAGTCGCTTTAAAATATGATAGAGATGAATCTGATTCACCTAAAGTTATGGCAAAAGGTGAGGATTTGGTTGCTCAAACAATTAAAAAAATTGCAAAAGAAAATAATGTTCCTATTGTGGAGAATAGACCTATTGCCCGTGGACTGTATACAGAAACAAAAGTTGGTGATATAATACCAGAAACGTATTATAGGGCGATTGCGCTTATATACTCTCATTTAAAAACAAAGAACTATTAGAATCTAATTGCTGGGTGGGGACTTATGGCAAATGAAGGTCGTAGGAAAATTGTAGATTTTCTTGCACAAAATATTATTGGTGTTGCAGCTGTTTTAGTCGTATTCTTTATTTTTATACCAATTCCAAAATTTATTATAGATTCATGTATGATATTAAACCTTTCGCTATCAATAGTTATTCTTCTTGTTGTTCTTTATACGCCAAGGGCATCTGATTTTTCAACATTTCCAAGAATTGTTCTTTTTCAAACTTTATTCGGACTTGCAGTAAATATCTCCTCAACACGATTGATTTTGACATCAAAGGATATGGCTGGTCAGAGTTCAATGGTAAAAGCGTTTGCAAATATTGTTTCAGCAGGCGACCCTGTTATTGGATTTATTATATTTGTTGTTATTATTGTAACTCAAGTTCTTGTTATTACAAAAGGTGCGAGTAGAGTTTCTGAAGTAGCGGCAAGATTTTCTTTGGACTCAATGTCTCAAAAATTCTTTGATGTTGATAATAGATTAAATAGTGGTGCTATTGATGATGCAGAAGCTTCAAGATTAAAAGATTCCATTAGAAAAGAAATAGATTTTTATTCAAAAATGGATGGTTCTTCAAAATTCGTATCCGGAAACGTAACGGTTGGTATATTTATCACTGTTTTAAATTTAATCGGTGGTTTTGTTAAGGGGATGGTTGGAAATAAAATGGATTTTTCGACTGCCTTAACTATGTATTCAGCATTAACAGTTGGTGATGGTTTATTATCACAGCTTCCAACTCTTATTATATCATTTGCAACAGGTCTTCTTGTTACTGGTACAAAATCAGATGATCCTCTTACAGAACAGATTAGAGAGAATTTTTCACATTCAGGATATATTTACATTATTGTTGGTGCAACTTTGATTGTGTTAGGATTTGCACTTAGAAATGGAACTCAATGGTTGCTTTTACCCATTGGTGCTTTTATTTGTGTAATGGGATACCGAATGGCAAAAAATTCTGAAAAGAAAGTTCAACAAAAGAAAGAAGCTGAAGAAAAAGAAAAAAATAATAATCAAACTTCAAAATCGTCAGCTGATTCAGAAAAAATTTCGTTACTTGATGATTTATCTTTGGAATTAGGATATGCATTAATTCCTTTAGTAAGTAAAGAAAAAGGTGCTGAACTTTTGGAACGAATTACAAGAATAAGAAATGAAGCTAAATTAGATATGGGATTTGTAATTCCTAAAATAAGAATTCAAGATAATATGACTCTCGATCCTAGTGAATACAGCTTTAAAATTAAAGGAATAGAAGCAGGACGTGCAAAAATTCGACCAGATTATTTTATGTGCATGGATACAGGTGCTGTAACAAATCCAATGTCGGGTGAAAAAACAAAGGATCCAGCTTTTGGTATGGATGCAATTTGGGTTTCAGCAGAAAATAGGGCGGAAGCAGAAGATTCTGGATATGTTGTTGTTGATCCTCCTACAATTATTGCAACTCACTTAACCGAAATTATTAAAGCTCATGCTTCGGAAATGCTTGGAAGACAAGAAGTCTCTCAAATTATGGATGTTGTGAAAGAAAAAAATCCAGTTTTAATTGATGAAGTGTTGAATACTGCAAAATTAAGTTATGGACAGATTGAAAAAGTTCTAAAAAATTTACTAGAAGAAAAAGTATCTATAAGAAATATTGTAGAAATTTTGGAAACAATGGCAAATTATGCAAGTGTTTCTAAAAATACATGGGATTTAACAGCAAAAGTAAGAGAAGCTTTAGGTTTACAAATTTGTATGCAATATGTAGATCAAGATAAAAAACTTAGAGTGATGAGATTATCACAAGATTTATCGGAATTAATTCAAGATCATGCTTTTTATCCACAGGATGGTTCAAAACCTTATGTTGCGTTAGATCCAGTTGACAGAAGAAAATGGATTTCCTGTGTAAGCGACGCATTGGCAAAAGTAAGTAAACTTGGCTACATGCCTATAATTTTATGTGTAAGCTCTGTAAGGCAACTTGTAAGAGCAGCTTTGGAAAGAGAACAACCTGGTGTTGTTGTTATTTCCGATATGGAAATATATGCAGCCACAAGCAATATATCAGTAGAAATTGTTAGCGAAATATCAGAAGAGGAAGGAGTTTAATTTATAAATGTCGTACGAAGACGAAGTTGAACAAATTATTGAAGGAGCTTCTATTGAAGAATGTCGCGATAAATTGTTTAAATTATATGGAAATGATTATAAGATTACAAATAGAAAGACAATATTTAAACCGACTCTTTTTCATCTTTCGCAAAAAGAAGTTCAGAAAGTGAGTTATGTTGTAAATCATCATAAATCGTTTGAAGAGTCATCAACTTATCAAAAAAAGACCAATGATGAAGAAACATTTGAAAAAAACAGAATGGCAATTCTTCAGAATAAAAATAATGTATTGCTTGTCAATCAAATAAGTCAAATGAATTCTCAACTAGAAAAACTTCAATCTCAAATATCTACTATATCAAATGTTCAATGTGGAACAAATGACAAACATGAGAATATTACTAAAATTGAAGAGATTTTGGAGCAAAATGAGTTTACATTTTCTTACATAAAAATGATTGAAGATAAAATTCGTGGAACTTTTTCATTGGAGCAATTGGATGATTACAAGCTTCTTCAAAGATATGTTGTTGATTGGATTGGTGAATCCTTTTCAATTACGGAAGAAAAAGTATTTAGGGCTCCTCATGTGATAATTTTGGTTGGTCCCACTGGAGTTGGAAAAACTACTACAACAGTAAAGATTGCTGCAAAATCAATTTCGGATGCGAGATCAAAAAATAAACCTCGTCCTGAATTTTGTTTTATTACCATTGATACAATGCGAGTTGGTGCTATGGCTCAGATTGAAACATTTGGAAAAATTTTAGAAAAAAATGTAATAAAGGCCGAGACTTCCGAAGATTTTCTAAATGTTTATAATGAATATAAAGACCATGTTGATAGTATTTATGTTGATACAAGTGGTTACAGCCCAAATGATTCCACTCATATTGCTCAAATGAAGAATATTTTAAGTATAGAAAATATGAAGCCGGATGTGTATTTATCATTGGCTGCAACTACAAAAGCAAGCGATTTGATTAATATAAGCAGAAATTATGAACCTTTTGGTTATGATTCTGTAATTGTTACAAAATGTGATGAGACAAATCAAATTGGTAATATTATAAGTATTTTGAATGAAAGACACAAAAGTTTAGCATATATTACAGATGGACAAAGTGTTGCAAGATTTATTCATAAAGCCGATAAAGTTGATATTTTAAAAAGACTTACAGGATTTGAAATTGAGCGAATCCATATTGAAGATAAATTTGGAGAAAAAGACTAATGGAAGAACAAGCAGAAGAATTAAGAGAATTAATGAAAAATGATAATAATTCATCTAGTAAGCCAATTAAAAACCACAATACCAGAATAATTGCCATAACAAGTGGTAAAGGTGGTGTTGGAAAAACAAATTTTGCAGTTAATATGGCAATTGCTTATGCTCAATTAGGAAAAAAAGTTATATTAATTGATGGCGATCTTGGTATGGCAAATGTAAATGTCTTATTGAATATTGTTCCAACATATAATTTGATGCATGTAATAAATAAGAAAAAGACAATGAAAGAAATTATTATGGATACCGAATTTGGAATTAAATTTATTGCTGGTGCAAATGGTTTTTCAAAAATTGCAAATCTAAGTGTTGAGGAATTGGAATATTTTGCTAAGCAATTTAGTTCATTAAGTAATGCTGATATAATTATCATTGATACAGGGGCTGGAATTGCAAATAATGTTCTTCAGTTTGTTGCAGCCGCCGATGAAGTATATGTTGTTACTACTCCAGAACCAACAGCTATTACAGATGCTTACGGAATAATTAAAATAATTACTACTGAAATTGTAGAAAGAACTGTAAATATTAAGTTGATTGTAAACAGAGTTCATTCTGCAGATGAAGGTAAACGAATATCAGAGAGAATTATTACTATAGTAGGTCAATTCTTGGGATATAAAGTCGAATATTTAGGATTTGTTTATGAAGATTCTGTAGTTCAAGCTTCAGTTATTAGGCAGAAACCTTTTATTGTTGTAAATCCTTCTTCAAAACCTTCTGTTTGTCTTAAACATATTGTTGGAAAAATAGAAAAAAATGAACCAGAATATAATGAAGGTGTAGCAAATTTTTTGAAGAAATTTCTTGGTAAAAGAAAATAGGAATTAATATACTGTATTTTTTTTAATAATGATGTATAATAAATGTTGTTTATTCTAAACTAGAAGGGAGGTAAAATGCAAAAATTTAAATTGACAATAATATTTTCTGCTTTTGGTTTCATTTTATCTCTAATTTGTGGACTATTGGCAAGATTTTCCTTTGTTAGAATAATTATTCAAGCTCTAGTTTGTGCAGTGGTTTTTGCACTTTTGTCATTATTAATTAAATTTTTATATGATAAATTCCTATCAAATGAAGGTTCATTAAATTCATCTTTGGATATTAGTGACGAACAGCCAATAGTTCAGAATGGTTCTGTAGTAGATTTAACGGTAGGTGAAGAAGATTTGCCAAAATCAAATAACGAAAATCATTATTATGTTGGTGAAAATCATCAGATGTTAACAGAAACAGACATTTCTGGTGATAATGATTTTGTTCCGTTAAGAAATAAAGAAACAATAAATAATCTTTCAGAAACTGAATCTGTAAAACCGAGTGATGCAAATTATATTCCTAACAATAATAATACAGCAGAAAGTGGAAATGATTTAGATGTTCTTCCTGATTTATCTGATATGGAAACTAGTAATGAACCAAGAGATAATATGGATGACGATTCTGGTGAATTTGGATCTAATGAAAATAGTGTAAACAAAAAGAAAGGTGTTGGTGATGTTGACATGAAAGATACTGAATTAATTGCAAAAGCTATTAGTTCTGTTTTATCAAATGATGAAGCATCATAAAAAATATATAGGGTGAGAATATATGCCGATTAATGACGAAAAAGAAGAAGATAATCTTTGGGATGAATTCAAAAAAACAAAATCTCCTGCTTTAAGAGATAAGTTTATAAGACAATATATGCCTCTAGTTAAATATGTAGCTGGAAAAGTTGCTGTAGGAATGCCAAATAGTGTTGAATATGACGATTTGGTAGGTTTTGGACAATTTGGACTTCTTGATGCAATAAATAAATATGACACTTCAAAAAATGTTAAATTTAAAACGTATGCAGTAACTAGGATTAGAGGTTCAATTTTTGATGAACTTCGTCAAATTGATTGGGTTCCTCGTTCTGTTAGACAAAAATCTAGGGAGATAGAGGACGCAGTTGTTACTCTTGAATCAAGATTGGGTAGAACTGCAACAGATTCTGAAATAGCTTCTTCTCTAAATATGAGCGAAAGTGAATATCACAGAACAGTTATGAAAGTTTCTGGAACAAGCATTTTATCACTAAATGATGTTTGGTATACAGGTGATGATAATGATAACATGTCTATTGGAAACAATATTGAATCTCCTACAAGTCTCAATCCTGATGTTATTGCAGAACGAGAAGAAATAAGGAAAGTTATTGCAAAAGCCATCAGTGAATTGCCAGAGAAAGAAAAAATGGTAATAGTTTTGTATTATCATGAAGATTTAACTTTTAAGGAAATTGGTGAAGTACTAGAAGTAAGTGAATCAAGAATCTCTCAACTTAATGCAAAGGCAAATGAAAGATTAAAGTCAAAGTTAACTAATTTACGAAAAGGAATTATGTAATAGTAGAATGGTTACGTTAGATAAAATCAGAATAGATATGAAAGAGTTTTTAGCTGTTGATAAAAATCTTCACATGGTTGATGTTAATGCGGATACAATAGATGAAGCATTAGCTGATGCAGCTGTTCAACTTAATACAAAAGCTTCAAATCTTCAATATGAGGTTATCGAAAAAGGTAATGACGGTTTTTTAGGTCTTGGAAAGAAACCTTGGAAAATAAAAATATATCAAGATCCTACAACTATTTCAAAAGAAAGAAAACTTGCTTCTGATGGATTATTTATTAGTGATGATATTGTAGATGAAGAGTTAATAAAAGATCAAGATGGATTATTCTATGTAAGACATTTTGGTTCTGATATCATGTTGAAGATTGTTTTACCTGTTGGTAATGGTCTTCCTATAGATTTAAAAGATGTTATGGATGAAATAAAACGTCCTGATACATTGGAATATGATGAAAGTTTAATAAAAAAATATGTTAAGCAAGGGACTTCAAATGATTATCTATGTGTTGGCAAATATAAACATGTAGCGGCAGGTGATGTTTCAATTGTCGTTGATATAACAAAAGATGAGTTGAAAGCATCTATTTTGGTAGCTCAACCAACAATGAGCGGTTCAGAAGCGTCAAATACACAGATTAGACGTTTGTTGATGCAACAAGGCGTTATTGAACAATGTATTGATGATAAAAAAATAAATGAGTTTGTAGATAATCCTGTTTACAATGTTCCATATGAAGTTGCTTCTGCAATACTTCCGATTGATGGTAAAGATGCTTATTTATCATATAACTTTGAAACTGACAATAATAAATTACGTGTAAAAGTATCTGATTCTGGAAAAATAAATTACAAGGAATTGAATCAAATTCAAAACGTAATCGCAAATCAACCTTTGGCAACAAAAAACCTTCCTGAAAGAGGCAAGGGTGGAAAAACTCTTATGGGCAGATATTTGGAAGCAAAGAATGGAAAAGATATATCTATTCAATTAGGAGCAAATGTTAGATTTGATAGAGATGGTATTACCGTATTGGCAAATATTGATGGTGAAGTAATGCTGATTGGTGGTAAGATTACTGTTGAGCCTGTTAAATATCTTGATGGTGTAAATGTAAAAACCGGGGATGTGAAATTTGTTGGTACAATTATAATTAAAGGTTCTGTAGAGGACGGTTATAAGGTTGAAGCAACAAATATAGAAGTTTCTGGTATTGTTGATAGGGCAAGATTGGAAGCAACCGGAAATATTATTGTTCAACAGGGTGTCTTTGGTAAGGGTGAAGGTTATATAAAAGCTGGAAAATCTCTTTGGGCAAAATTTATTAATGATACAACTGTTGAAGTTGAAGAAAATGTTATTGTTTCTGATAGTATTGTAAATTCAAATGTTACAGCAATGAAGAATATCGTTGTAAGAGGAAAAAAAGCTCAAATTATTGGTGGACATTTGCTCGCGACAGAAGAAATTTGTGCAAGAAAAATTGGTTCTCCAGGGGGCGGAACAGAAACTATTCTGGAAGTAGGAACTGATCCTCGTGCAAAAAAACGACTGCTAGAATTGCAGAAAAAACAAGCAGATTCGACTAAAGAATTTGAAAATATTGAACTTGATATGCAAACATTGCTTCAGCAAAAGAAATTAAGACGTAAATTACCTCAAGGAAAAGAGGAAAAATTAAAAGCACTTACAGAGCGAAATAATGTTATCAGTCAAGAACTTGAAGAAATGACAGAAGAAATTAACAAAATAAATTCTCATTTACGTGAATTAAAGGCTGTTGGCAAAGTAAAAGTTGAAGGAACAGTTTATTCTGGTGTTAAAGTTTATGTTAGAGATGTTTTGGATGAAGTAAAAATGGATACAAATAGTGTCACATTTTATTATGAAAAGAACTTTAGTAAACGAGGTGCTTATGAACCTCCAACATTACAAATAGAGGAACCAGATGGGTATTCAGCCGATTGATCTTCAGACAATGTATTCACAATTAGCTAATGTTTCAAAAATCGCAGGTGAACAGCAGTCAGCTCAGTTAACTCAATCAATGCAACAACAGTCAGCAGTACAAAGAGATATGGAGAATGCCAAGAAAGTCAAAGAAGCTAGCAATGACAAAGCTTCAACAAATATTATCAATTCAAATGGAAAAAATGGTTCAGATAGTGACAATCCTGAGAAAAATAAAAAGAATCAAGAAAATCCAGAATCAGAACTCGCTGATGAAACAAAACATTCTTATCTTGGAACAATAATAGATATTACGAGGTAAAACTGTGGTTGCGTTCATGATAATTTTTACAGTAATAAACCTATCTTTGTGGGGAATATTTTTAATTAAATTTAAAAAAATATTTTCTACTGATTCAATTATTGAAAAGACAAAAAAACAAATAGACTTAATTATTAATGATATGGATCAGAATACTGACAGGGACATTTCGTTGCTTAATGAGACTATGCGGAAAATTAAAAATTTTGTAAATGAATCAGATAAACAGATTGAATCATTTAAGGAAGCTTCAAATCGGTTGAAAGATTTAATTGCAGAAGCTGATAAAAAAATCAAAATTAATTCAAATTCTTTGTTTTATGAGAATCAATCTGTCGAAAGGCAAGTTAAAAATCAAACAAAATATAAAGGTACATATTCATCATCTCGTGCAAAGTCTACTGTAAATCCTGATGCTACATACCAAGTTACATCAAATGAAAATGATTTGTTTTCAGACAATAAAAAATCAATTTTTAATGATGAAATAACTGTTACAGAAGAAGGGGCTGCTTATAAGCAAGTTCCTTTGATTATTACGAAAGTACTTGATGAAAAAAGTGGCGATACAACAAAAAATAAAAATAAAGAAGTTAAAAAATTATATGAACAAGGATATACTGTTGAACAAATTGCAATAGAACTTTCATGTTCAATAATTGAAGTTCAATTTATTATTGACATGTTGTAATAAACTAAGTAATTTTTGGCTATATAGAGGAGTAAATATGAAAGTTGAAAAGATAAAATTTGGAACTTTATGTGATGGAACTAAAATACATCTTTTTACAGTGAAAAATGATTCAATGTCATTCTCATGTACAGAATATGGATGTACATTAACAAGTATTGTTTTAAACGGAAAAAATGGAAAAAAAACTGATGTGTTATTGGGATTTTCAACATTCGAAGGTTATTTAAATACAAAATATTGTTTTGGTGCAATTGTAGGCCGCTTCGCAAACAGAATTGGAACAGCTTCGTTTTCTGTGAATGGAAAGAATTATTCACTGGATAAAAATGATGGTTTAAATACTCTTCATGGTGGTTATGAAGGTTATGATAAGATGGTTTGGAAGGGAGAAGAAATTTCTGGAAAAGATATTGCTGGTGTAAAATTTACAAGAATATCACCAGATGGAGAGCAGGGATTCCCAGGAAATCTAAAGATTGAAATATCATATATTTTAGATTATAACAATAATTTATCTTGTTTATATAAAGCTGAAACAGATAAAGCAACTCCTATAAATATTACAAATCATGCATATTTTAATTTGGCAGGAAATGGTTCTGTGTTAGATCACGAAATGAGAATGAATTCTTCATATGTTTTAGATATAGATTCAAAATTAATTCCAACTGGAAAATTGAATCCTGTTGTTGATACACCTTTTGATTTTACAAATACAAAAAAAATTGGTGCAGATATTTCTAAAGTTGGTTCTGGTTATGATCATTGTTTTGTCACAGAAATTTATTCAGAAGATAACAAACAATGTGGAGTTCCATTGAATTCAGAAGATTTGGTTGAATTTGCTGAAGTTACTGAACCATTATCAGGGAATACAATGTCTGTATTTACAAATATGGAAGGTTGTCAATTCTATAC
>JAAZCS010000155.1 GCA_012513125.1 Treponema sp.
GATAAATATGAAACAAAATTTAAAAGTAAATAATATTATTTTTGGAATTCTTGCTGTAGTTATAGGTATTCTTCTTGTTGCTATTCCTGTAACTTGTATTAAAGCTATTGTAATAATTTTGGGATTTGGTGCTATTGCCGATGGAATTTACAACTTGATTCAAAATCAGTCTTTAATTGAATCAAAGACTTTCAGAATTACAATCTTAACAAAAAGTATAAGCAGTATTTTAGTTGGTGTTTTAGCAATTGTTCTTCCTTTGGCTTTTGCCGGAACTGTTTGGACTGTTATGGTTTATGTTCTAGCTGTGTATTTAGTTGTGTTTGCTATTATGGGATTTTACGCTGCATATCAAATTAAAAAAACAGGTGCTTCTGTAAAAGACATGACATTGAGACATTTAGGCTGTTTAATCGGTGCTGTTTTGTTATTTATTATACCAACAAAAACTTTAGGAATATTCATTCTTCGTTTAATTGGTATTGTATTGATTTTGTTAGGAATTATATTTTTATTCCTTGAATGGCATGCATCAAGAAAAGAAATTGTTGTTGAAGCAGAATCTGTTGTTGATGTAAAAACTGAAACTGTTGAAACTCCAGTTGATTCAGAAGCAAAAACTACTGAAGCTGAAGATACAACAGAAAAAGTTGAGTCAAAAGCTAAAAAAACAAAAGCTGATAAATAGTTTAGCTTAATTGCTTTAAAAATGATTTTTATGTTATCATTAAATCGAATTTCAGAATTAATTGAAATTCGATTTTTTTTTATGAGGTAGTGATTATGGCACATTGTATAGTTCCAGAGGCAGAAGAAATTCTTGATAAGTCATATCCTGTATTAGATAAAGGTTTTGTTAGATTGGTTGATTATTATGGTGGAGATCAAAGAATTGTTCAGTCCGCTAGAGTTTCATATGGAGAGGGAACTAAATCTGTATCTCAAGATGGAGCCTTAATCGACTATTTATTGAGACATCAACATACATCTCCTTTTGAACAAGTTGTAATGACTTTTCATGTAAAAATGCCTATTTTTGTTGCACGTCAATGGGTTAGACATAGAACTGGTAGAATGAATGAAGTTTCTGGCAGATATTCAATAATGAAAGATGAATTTTATGTTCCAACAGCAGAAAATATTTCGCCACAAAGTAAAGATAATAAACAAGGACGAGATTTAAATCCTTTTGAGCCACAAAAAGCCAATGAAATAATTAATTCACTTGAAAAAGGTCAAGAATCAGCATTTGAAAATTATTCTTCTTTGCTTGATGATGGATTAGCAAGAGAAATTGCAAGAATAAATCTTCCTTTGTCACTTTATACAGAATTTTATTGGGAAATGGATTTGCATAATTTGTTTCATTTCTTAAAATTGCGTCTTGATAGTCACGCACAATACGAAATTAGAGTGTATGCAGAAGTTCTTCTTGAAATATGCAAAAAAGTTGCACCGCTTGCTACATCTTCATTCATAAATCATATGAACAAAGGCGTAAATTTTTCAGGTGAAGAAGTGGAAGCTTTGCGAAAAATATTAAATGGAGAAGCAAATCCTCTTGAAGGAAAGAAAAAAGAACGTTTTGATGAAAAAATTCTTACTGGAAAACAACTTTAATTCAAAAATAAGTAATCAGTAAAATAAACATCAATTATTTGTCCTAAAGAAAGCTGGCTGTTGATTAAACTCAACAAGTCAGCTTTTATTTTTTCCTCTGTAGTTTCCAATATTTGCTGTTGTGTTTTTGTTGAAAAGTAATTTGTAATTATTCCAATAGTGAGATTTTTCTTTCGTGCAAGTTCTTCATAAAAAACAGTATCGTTTTCAGGATATGTGAACCAAGGAGAAAGAATCAGAGTTTTTCCAATATCATTTTCTTTTTCATAATCAGGAGATGTCAATATTCGAAGTTGACCAAGTCCTGTATATGCAGACACCTGTTTTGAATTTCTTTTATTAAGTGATTCAATTTCTTTTTCGGTGGGATTTTTTATTTCTATTGAAACTTTTGGCTCATTCCGCTTTATGAGAACTGAAACCATTGTTCCACCAATAATAATCAGAATTAAAAGAGTAATTATTGTGATTAAAATGCTGTTTAATATATTTCTTTTCATTTTTTAGCTTGTAATAAAAGGAGAAAGCAAAGCAAGAAGTCTTCCTGTCGCGCAGGCAGTAATATGAACACCATCATCAAGCCATTCTTCTTTTTTTATACATCCAGCTTTTTTTAATTCGTTTAATAAAACTGTCTGATTTACTGGAAGAATATAATCTGCATTTTCACCGTACAGAATCTCATAAATCTTGTCTTTTAATTCAACAAAACCTATTTCATCTTTTGCACTTATACAAATAGCATCTGGAAATTTAACTCTAAGAGCCATCAAATTTGTGTTATCATCTTCATTTTTATCGATTTTATTCAATAAAATAAGCTTTTGATTATTTGCGGCCCCTATTTCTTCAAGAACAGAAATAACAGTATTATACTGTTCCAGTGCATTTGGATCGGATGAATCTAAGACTATCAGTAAAAGATCAGAATTAACTGCTTCTTCAAGTGTCGATTTGAATGCGTCTATTAAATGATGTGGCAAGTTACTGATAAATCCTACTGTGTCAGTTATCATTACTCCAGCACTATCATTAAGTGGTAATTTTCTTGTAAGTGGATCTAGAGTTGCGAACAGTTTATTTTCTACAAACGCATCGGCACCAGTTAGTGCATTCAGCAGACTGGATTTTCCCGCATTTGTGTATCCAACTAAAGCACAAGACGGAAAACGTTCTCTTTGCTTCCGCTGTGTTTCACGGTTCAATTCAATTTCTGCTAAATCATGTTTTAATTGTGCAATTTTATCTCTTACAAGTCGCTGGTTCAATTCCAACTGAGTTTCACCGGCTCCTTTTGCACCATAACTTCCTCCTCTTTGGCGAGAAAAATCTTTATTCATGTGTGAAAGTCTTGGCAATGAATAGCTTAGACGGGCTAATTCTACTTGAAGAACAGCTTCTTTTGTTTTTGCTCTTTGTGCAAATATTTTTATGATTACTTCTTGTCTGTCAAAAACTGATAAATTAGTCAGTTCTTCCCAGTTTCGCTGTTTTCTGGGTTCAATATTAAAATCAAAAATAATGCAATCTGCTTCAATTTGATGTGCAAGATTGTTAATCTCTTCCGCTTTTCCTTTTCCCATTCCATATGCAGGCTGAACTTCAATTCTGCTAAGGGTGAGACGTTGAATAATATCAAGCCCCAATGTGAGGACTAATCCCTTTAATTCTTGTAAATCATTTCCTGGTTCACCAATTAAAAGAGCTCGTTGTTTACGTTGTGTTTCCTTTTCAATTTCAATCATTGATTTTCATAATATCCCAATAAAACTTTATTAGCAACTTTTTTTGTAAATATCAATTGTAAACCAGTACACTTTTTTGTAATATTTGCCGATAAATCAATAGGATTTTAATTTAAGAATCATAGATTAGAGGGAAAATGACTTCTGGCCAGAAGATAGCGTTAAGCATTCTAATATCGATGTTCTTATCTGTAGGATTCATTCTTGTGGGTAATTTGGGTTTATTTTCAAAACTTGAAACCCGTTATTATTCAAAAATGAAAATTACAGAGCAGAAAGAGCATATTGATAAGATTGCAGACGGTTACAATTCAAACATTTCAAACTTTCTCAAAAAAATTGACGGTGGAGACCAATCATATTTAAAATCAACGTCTATTAACAGTTTCTTTGAACAAAATCCTTCTGAATCAGCTGTAAATGAACGAAAAAAGCTAACAGAACAGTTATTTTCTGAATTCTCTTATTTGTCAGGAATTAGGGTTATTGATAGAAATAGTAGAAATATTCATTACAGTTCCTTTGATAAAACAGATGTTTTGCGGCAAGTCGGAATTTCAAAAATATACAAAAACTATCCTGATATAATAAAAGAAACAAATGAACTGAGTGCAGAACTTATTATGAGCGATGCAATCAATCCTGCTAATAAAATATTTTTAGACGAAAATCGAAATAGAATTATTGTTTCAGTTCCTTATTTTACTGAAGATGATATTTTGATTTCATCATTTGTTTTTTATCTTGATATTTCACTTTTAAATCAAGAATTGCTTTCATATGAAAATTTAATGTCTGGTGAAAATCCAGTAATGCTAAAAATTAATGATGAAATAAGTGGTTTTGTGATTGGTTTGCCACAAGATAGAAGAAATGAATTTACAAAACCAATTGAAAATGTTTGGTCTGAAATTTCAAGCGATATTGCTAACAATACTAGAATGAGTCTTTCAGAGCCGAGGGAAATATTACAAGCAGATAATTTTTCTTATGTAATGATTTCTAGTGTTTCATGTCCATATTTTTATTTTTCAGGGATTTACAAAAATACTCTCTTTAAACTTTCAAAAGATATTGTTGTAATGATTTATGTTTGTTTTTCATTAACATGTTTCTTAATTGTTTTCTTAATTTTTAGCTTGAAAAGAAATTATTTGCTAACAATGAAATCAAGAATCAAGAAAATTCAATATGGAATAATTGATGAATATCTTGAAAATAAAGAAAATATAGAATGGGGAAAAATTGCCCGTCAAATTGACAATAGAAAAAAAGACTTAACTGATGAAATTAAAAAAAGCATCGGTGGAAGGTCAAAAAAATATTCAAAAGAAATTGATGAATTCTTAGAGCAAAGCTGGGCAGATATAATAAGCGTAATTTCAACTCATTACAGTCAGAATTACAACAAACCTCAAAGTTCACTCACCATAGAAGAAATTCGTTCTGTAATCGAAGATGTTCTAAAAAATACTAATTTAAATGTGAATGTTTCTCCGTCAGCAGTTGTTCAGCCTGTGGACATTGCAAAAACTAATGTAAATACAATAACAACAAAAGAAGAAATTGGCGACGTTGAAGAAGTAGAAGAAGTAGAAGCAATAGAAGACGTTGAAC
>JAAZCS010000156.1 GCA_012513125.1 Treponema sp.
ATTTACATTCATGTAAAAATTGTTTATTTTTTTCAACAAGCAGTCATTTTGAATGTAAAGAAAGTGTTGATGAAAAAATCATTGATAAAGAAAAATCTAATTTTTGCGATTATTTTAGAGTAAAAAAAGAAGATTCAAAACAAGATAGCACAACTGATAAAGGTCAAAAAGCAAAGGATATGTTTAACAGTCTTTTTGGAGTGATATTTTGAAAGTGGATTTTGTTTTTCTTGATTCAGGAACTGGTGGAATTCCATATTTATTGCATTTGAAAAAACAAAAACCTGAATATACTTGTGCATATTATGCAGATACTGCAAATTTTCCTTATGGTGAAAAAACAAATCAGCAAATAATTGATTGTGTCAAAAAAGATATAATCAATATTCGCCAAAAGTTTAATCCTGAAGTTATTGTAATTGCTTGCAACACAATGTCAGTGAACGCTTTTATTGAAGCTAGAAAGCAATTTCCAAATCAGAAAATAGTTGGAACTGTTCCTGCAATTAAATTGGCGGCTTCATTATCGAAAAAGAAAATTATTGGTCTTTTGGCGACTAAATCAACTGTTGAAAATCCATATAATATAGAACTTCAACAGAAATTTGCATCGGATTGTAAATTAGTTTTACGCGATGATGCTGAATTAATTTCATTTATAGAGCATTTTTCTTTTTTAGCTTCAGAATCAGAGTGCATTCATGCTGTTGAGCCTGCGGTTGATTTTTTCCGTAAAAATAATTGTGATGTTATTATTTTAGGTTGTACTCATTTTTTAAATTTAAGTGAAATAATACAAAAGGTAGCCGGAAACGATATTAAAGTAATAGATTCTCGTGATGGCGTAGTAAAAAGAGCATTATCAATAATTGACAAAAAAGAAAAAATCATTAGTAATGAAAAGTCAAAATTGTATGTTACTGGTTTTACTCAGAAAAAAGATAAAGACGAATATTTATATATTTGTAAAATAAATGGATTTGAATTAATAGAATAGAAATAAAGGGGTATATTTTATGAAAAAAATTATTTCAGGAAAGGTTCGTGAGGTTTATGATCTTGAAGACGGACGAATGATTATTGTAACTACAGATAGAATTTCTGCATTTGATGTCATTCTTCCAACTTTGATTAAAGACAAAGGTAAAGTATTGAATGCTTTAGCAAATTTCTGGTTTGATTATACAAAGGATATTGTAAACAATCATATGATTTCAACTGATTTAAAAGATATGCCTAAAGAATTTCAAGGTAAAGAATTTGAAGGAAGAACAATTTTGGTTAAAAAACTAAAGATGATACCTTATGAAGTTATTGTAAGAGGGTACATGTTTGGTTCTATGTATGAAGCATATAAAAAAGGGGAACAATTTTTAGGTCACAAATTTGATAAGGAATACAAACAAGCTGAAAAACTGGATACTCCAATTGTAACTCCTTCAACAAAGGCTGCCGAAGGGCATGATATAAACGTAACTATCGATTATATGAAGAAAGATTTAGGTGAAGAACTTGGTAGCAAAATTGAAAAAACTGCTATTGCTATTTATAATAAGTGCTATGAACATGCATATAAAAATGGAATAATCATTGCAGATACAAAATTTGAATTTGGTTTGGATGAAAATGGCGAGCTTGTATTGGGTGATGAAGTTCTAACTCCTGATTCAAGTCGGTTCTGGGATCTTTCAAAATATAAAGTTGGAACAAGTCCTGCCAGTTATGATAAACAGTTTATTAGAGATTGGCTAAAAGATAATCATTTGGATGGTGTTTCTGAGATTAAGGAAATTCCTCAGAATGTAATTGATACAACTGCTGCTATTTATAAAAGTTGCCAGGAAAAAATCTGTCACAAATAGAAACTTTTATAAGAATTTATAAAAAAAACCTTTTGAATTGATTTTTTTCATTTTCAAAAGGTTTTTTTTCATAAATTAATCTATTGCTCTAATCTTTTTCTGATTTCTTGGATGTATTCCCAAGAATTTAGGACTTTTTTAGCTTTTGGAGTCGCAATTCTTGCGATGTCTCCAGTCATAAATCCGTCTTCAATTGTTTGTAAAGTAGCTTTTTCAACTTTTTTAGCAAATTGAACTAAATCTTGTGTATTATCAATTTCGCCTCTTTTTGCTAAAGCTCCAGTCCATGCGAATATTGTTGCTACTGGGTTTGTAGAAGTTTTTTCACCTTTGAGATATCTGTAATAATGTTTTTGTACTGTTCCGTGTGAAGCTTCATATTCATATTTTCCATCTGGGCTTACAAGAACGGATGTCATCATTGCAAGACTTCCACAAGCGGAAGCTACCATGTCAGACATAACATCGCCATCATAGTTTTTTGTTGCCCACATGAATCCGCCTTCACTTCTCATAACTCTAGCTACAGCATCATCAATTAAAGTATAGAAATATTCAATTCCTGCTTTTTCAAATTTTTCTTTATATTCAGTTTCGAAAACTTTTGCAAAAATATTTTTGAAATTGCCATCGTAAATTTTTGAAATAGTATCTTTTGCTCCAAACCAAACAGAAATTTTTCTGTCTAGTGCATAAGTAAAGCAACAACGAGCAAAATTTTCGATAGAATTATCCAAGTTATGAATTCCTTGAATTATTCCAGATCCTTTCATATCCATTATTGTTTTTCTAATTTCTTTTCCATCAACACCTGTGAAAACAAGTTCTGCTTTTCCTGCTGTGGGAGTTTTTATTTCACAGTTTTTGTAAATGTCACCATAAGCATGTCTTCCAAGAACTATTGGTTTTGTCCAGCAAGAAACTGTTCCTTTTAGATTATTTACAAATATTGGTTCTCTGAATACAGTTCCATCTAATTCTGCACGGATTATTCCATTTGGAGATGGAGTCAATTGTTTTAGATTATATTCTTCAACTCTTGCCTGATTGCTTGTAATAGTTGCACATTTTACACCAACCCCAAGTCTTTTAATTGCTTCTGCTGCTTGATATGTTATCTTGTCATCAGAATCATCTCTGCTCTTTAAACCCAAATCGTAATATTCTGTTTTTAAATCAATAAAAGGTTCTAAAAGTTCTTCTTTTATTATCTTCCACAAAACACGTGTCATTTCATCGCCATCGAGCTCAGCGATAGCATTCTTCATCTGTATCTTTGCCATTTCTAAATTATACACAATTTCTAAAGCCGTTACAATATTATCAAATTATACAATGGAATTATTAAATCAAATATATTGAGAGAAAATTTAAATTATGCTAAACTTCTAAAATAAAATTGAAGAAAAAGGTTGAAAAGAATGGAAATGAAACTTTGGAATAAAGGGGCTTATCTTGTAAATGGAAAGCTTTCTGATAATGCTGGCAATTTAAATCAGAATGATTGTGCAAAAAAAACAATTGCATACAAAATCCTTGAAAAACATAATACTTCAGGAAATGCAGATAATTTAAAGATTAAATTTGATAAAATTACATCACATGATATTACTTATGTTGGAATCATTCAGACGGCTAGAGCTTCCGGTTTGGAAAAATTTCCTATTCCATATGTATTAACAAACTGTCATAACTCTTTATGTGCTGTTGGTGGAACAATTAATGATGATGACCATATGTTTGGTCTTACATGTGCTCAAAAATATGGTGGAATTTATGTTCCTCCTCATCAGGCTGTAATTCATCAATATCCAAGAGAAATGCTAGCTGAATGTGGAGCAATGATTTTGGTGTCTGATAGCCATACTAGATATGGTGCTTTGGGAACAATGGCAATTGGTGAAGGTGGCGGAGAACTTGCAAAACAGCTTTTAGGAAAAACTTATGATGTAAAATCTCCTGGTGTAGTTGCAGTTTATTTATCAGGCTCTCCAATTATGGGTGTTGGTCCTCAAGATGTTGCATTAGCGATTATAAAAGCAGTATTTGATAATGGATATGTAAAGAATAAAGTTATGGAATTTATTGGCCCTGGAATTAAAAATTTGAGTGCAGATTTCCGTATTGGCGTAGATGTAATGACAACAGAAACAACTTGTTTATCTTCAATTTGGGCAACAGATGAAAAAATTGAAGAATGGTATTCAATTCATGGTCGTCAGAGTGCATATAAAGAACTTGTTCCTGAAAATAATGCTTATTATGATGGGGCAATAGAAATTGATTTAAGTTCAATTAGACCAATGATAGCATTGCCTTTCCATCCGTCATGTGCTTATGAAATAGACGAAGTAAATAAAAACTTATTTGATATTTTAGAAGAAGCAGAAAACCGAGCAAAAGTAAGTTTTGGTGACAAAGTTCAATATTCATTAAAAGATAAAATTATTAATGGAAAATTATATGTAGATCAAGGAATTATCGCTGGTTGTGCTGGTGGTGGATTTGAAAATATTTGTGCAGCTGCTGATATATTAAAAGGAAAAGATACAGGAAATGGAAAATTTGTACTAAGTGTTTATCCAGCTTCAATGCCTGTATATATGGAACTTATGCGTAATGGTGCTTTTGCGGCCTTAATTGATACTGGTGCAGTTGTAAAAACAGCATTCTGCGGACCTTGTTTTGGTGCTGGAGATACACCTGCGAATGGTGCTTTGAGTATAAGACATTCAACTAGAAATTTCCCTAACAGAGAAGGTTCTAAAATTCAAAATGGACAGCTTTCATCGGTTGCATTAATGGATGCTCGTTCTATTGCAGCTACAGCGGCAAATAAAGGATTCTTAACACCTGCAACAGATATTGATAGTGAATTTAGCAATAAAAAATATTTCTTTGATAAAACTATTTATGAAAAAAGAGTTTATAATTCAAAAGGAATTGCACATCCTGATGTAGAAATTCAGTTTGGTCCGAATATTAAAGATTGGCCAAAAATGCAACCTTTATCAAATGATTTATTACTAAAAGTAGTTGCTGAAATCCATGATCCAGTTACAACAACAGATGAATTAATTCCGTCTGGTGAAACATCTTCTTTCCGTTCAAATCCTTTAGGATTAGCAGAATTTACTTTATCAAGAAAAGATCCTTCTTATGTAGGAAAGGCAAAAGATGTAAGGGATAAAAATGAAGTTGTTCTAAAAGAAATAGATAACGTTACGAATATATTGACTAAAAAATATCCAAATTTTGACGTGAAAAATGCAGGTGTAGGTTCTACAATTTATGCTGTAAAACCAGGTGACGGTTCTGCAAGAGAACAAGCTGCGTC
>JAAZCS010000157.1 GCA_012513125.1 Treponema sp.
GTGATGGAATTAGATTTGAATATCAGGGCTACTTTATGAACTTCTCGCTTTTTACCGGAGTAACAGGTTTTTTGAATAAATTTAATACAACAATGTACGGAAAAGAATATTCGGATTGTTTGTATCAAATGATATATAAACCAACTATTACAACTTACGATTATATGGTAAATCATATTACTTCGATTGGCGATATAAATGTACAAAAGAAACTGTCTGTAGCAACATCAGATAATTTTTACAGTTGTTCGTCAGGTTATGTTCCTGTTATTGCAACGTTTACTATTCCAAATTTTTTAGGAAAGTATTCATTTAATCTTCAAGCAATGGGCATTTTTGATTTTACAGGAGCTGCCTATAACAGATATTATGCAAGTGCTTCTATTGAAAGTCCTATTTCTTGGTTTATGAATTATTCAATTTCTACAGTGTTTGAAACTGAGACATTTAATGAATTTGCTAATTTTTCTTCTGTTAGTTTAAATTTTATTCCTAACTCAAATATTATTTTAGGTGCTGGTCTTGATTTTGCTTCTGGAGAGTTATGGGGATTTTCAACATTCCATGGATTTACTTATATTCCAACTGATGATTCAAGTGAAAAACCAGGTTATTCTGCAAAATTGATTCCAAAAACATCTTTTATTTATGTAGGAAAAAAATCTTTTGGAATTTTGGAAGAGAAGCTTATATTTGATATTGAGAATAATAGTTTTAATATGAAAGGATTGAATTCAAAATATACAGAAACAATAAATATTTTTAGCGATATACAATTAAGTATAATTATTTCGGCGTATGTCAATTTTGCTGATAAAGCGGAGAATAACTATTCAGCAAATTTGAAGCTTTCATTTAATTTATAAAAATAGGAGTCTATCATGAAAAAATCAAGTTTTGTACTATTAATAAGTGTTTTATTGGCTAGTTCATTTTCTAGTTTTCTTTTTGCAGATAATGCAATTGTCGCTTCCGTAAAAGGAAAAGTTGAAGTAAATAGAAACAATAATTGGATTCAGTTGAAAGTTGGTGACAAAATTGCTGAAAACGAAACTGTAAACACTGGTTTCAATTCTGAAGCAAAAATTAAATATAACGATTCAATTTTGTATTTAGCTCCTTTGACTAGAGTTACTTTGGAAACTTTGGTGTCTACATCAACTTCAGATAAAGTAAATGTTTATTTGAATACAGGTGCTGTTCGTTCAAAAGTAAATCATACAGAAAATAAAAGAATAAGCTATACTGTTCGTAATCCAGTTGCCGTAGCATCAGTAAGGGGAACAGATTTTACTGTTTCTGATAGTTCTGATATTGAGTGTTTTGATGGTGCCGTTGCTGTTTGTCCTGTATATATGATTGATATGTCTCAGTTGTATAGTACTGATGTAAGTTTGAATATTCCGGTTAATGCTGATTCTGCAAATTCTAATACTCCATCTGCAAATATTAGTAGCGTAGTTCCAGAGAATTCTTTGGTAATAGGAAAAAATCAATCTGCAACATTTAACAATAAAGGCGATGTAACTAATACACCAGCAAATGATATTTTTACAAATATGAATAATATTGCAATAAAGGTAAGTAGTGCTTCTGCAAGAGATGCATTATCAAGTTCAACTGCAAAATTGGCCAATCCTAGTATGGTTGGCTCTGTAAATAATAATGTTTCTGTTGCAAATGAAGCTGCTTCTGATACTGCTACAATTTCTGTTACAGTAAATATTGTTGAATAAAAGTAATAACTGATAGATTGTGAGCTATATTTCTGTTCAAAATGTTTTTTTCAAATATCCTCATTCAAATAAAAATGTACTGGAAGATGTATCTTTTGTAATTGAAAAAGGGACTTATACTGCAATAGTTGGTTTAAACGGTAGTGGAAAAAGTACTCTTGCAAGGTTGATTTCTGGTTTGGAAACTCCTGATTCAGGGAAAATCATTGTTCAAGATAAAGTGAAAATAGGTTTAGTTTTTCAGTCCCCAAAAGAGCAGATAATAAGTTCAGTTGTTCATCGAGACACGGCGTTTGGACCTCAAAGTTATGGTTTAAATAAAAACGAAGTGGAATTAAGAACGATTGAGTGTTTGAATATTGTTGATATGTTGGAATATGCAGAAACTTCATCGTCTGCACTTTCATTGGGACAAACTCAAAAAATAGCA
>JAAZCS010000158.1 GCA_012513125.1 Treponema sp.
GAAATACCTTGAGAAATCATACTAAAAAACAACAACATTATAAAAATGAAAACTAACATTCCAAAGAATGTAATGAACATAAACAAAATTGTTTTACCAAATGAATAGGAGTGAATCATCATAACAGCCATAATTATCAAAACAAAAACATAAATCAACGAAATGTTTGAAAATATATAAATAAATGAACCTTCACTTTTTGTAAGAACATTACTTAACAGAATTAGTGGAAGCTGAATTACAACATATGGAGTTAGTGCATAAGCTGTTCCCATATATATATCGCCCAATCTTCCTTTTCCATCAAAAAGAGTTGTAACACCCCAGTTACAAATACAAAATATTACCAATGGAAGCAAAATTGTTGCAAATTCCATAAAAATATTTACATGTTCCCAGTTTACATTCAAAAATAAAAAGCTAGTTCCCTGTAATTTTAATACGTGAGTAAGTAATGTCATAAAAACAATAAAATTCGCAGCAGCATATGAACCACGTTTTGCATGAATTAAGTCCCAAAAACCATCAGCGGGATGAACCATAACGTAAAGGGAATACTTTAATGTTTCTAAAAAATGAATATAAGTTTCTTTTTTACCAAGTTTTCCGAATTTATTTAGTATATAACTCATAATGACATAAGCTCCTTTTTAAATTTCTTAATCTGTTTGATAATAAAAGGAATTAGTATCAATGCAAGAACAACAGCAATTAGCCAATAAATATTCTTTTCCAACCATTCCTGTCTGTAATATTTGAAAGCTTTTGAATAATCTCTTCTGTCGCGTTTAAGCTTGAATAGTTCCATAGCTTCCTTATATTTTTCTTGTCTAATATAAGATTTTCCAAGTCCAATATAGGCTAAATCATAATTTCCGTTATATCCGAGAACTTGCTTCCATACATCTGCAGATTGATCATATTCTCCACGAGCATATAATTCTGTTGCATCATAAATCAAATCACCATATTCAGTAGGAGAAAGAACCGTAATTGAAGCATTCATTGAATCCAAGACGAACAAATCTCTTCCAATATGTTCAATAGCTGCTGGAGAAGTAAAGAAACCATTTATATTTCCTCTTCCACCAAAAGCATAAAGCAAATAACCTTGACTATCATAACCAAAGATTCTTCCTCTAGTTTCATCAACAGCAACATATACTTCATTATCCAAAACAGTTATATCTGAAAAATGTGCAGGTCCTTTAATACCGCCCGCATTTCCCCAATCAACATCACCAATTGGCAAATATTCTGCATTTGTAATCAAAATATCGTCACCTAGTGCATTTAAACGTCTGATAGGTTTAGCTTCTCCTGAATGCAAAGCCCATTCTTCAAATGTTTTTGTAACAGAGAACAAAAAGCCTTCATTATCAATATAAACGTTTGAATATTCAGTAGGAACGAAAGATTCAAGTTGAGCTCTTTGTGCTTTTGTTGAAAACATTTTCCAAACATAATCAGTCCAATTTACAACTACATCACCAGCTCCATAAAAGCCCGAAAAAGTTCCATCATATTCATATTTGATAAAACCTCTGTTTACATTTTTTGCCAAAATATAAACACGACCTTTTGAATCTGCAACAACTTTTTCTGGAAGAAATGATTTTCCTTTTTTGTAAGTAGGATCATCTGGCTCTAAAAATTGAAGTACTAAGTTCAAATTAGAATCAACTTTTACAACACGTCCATTATTTGTGTCTGCAACATAAATAAAACCAGAAGCATCAACAAAAATGTCTTTTGGACCTAAAAAAGTATCAACAATACCTTCAGGTGTATTAATTTTATCAATTGTACGTTTGTATACTAACTTTTTATCTTTTGTAAAAGTCAATTCAAGAATTCTGTTATTATCAGTGTCAACTAAATAAACAGAATCATTTATACAAAAAAAACCTGATGGATTTTTAAGAGATGAACCTAAATTCAAGTCATGTGCGAACAAAACATTTGCAACTCTATATGTATCTGGCGATTTTTCAATATCACCCCAATAATCATAGATATACGAATCACCCTTCGCAAAAAGATTTGAACACAATAAGCTAATAAGCAATACTAAAAGTAAATTTTTAATTCTATTCATTTTTCTAGTCCTTTAATCCCGATGTAGCCATTGTTTCCATAACTTGACTCTGCGAGAATATAAAGAAGATGATTGGAACAAGGAACGTAATTACAATTACAGCACTTGCTTGACCTGTACGTGCAATTCCACCAGCTTGAACTTGAGTCAATGCATAACTTAGCATCTTTTTATTTTCTGTATAAATGACAGTCGACGCAGGATTCTTCCATAAAGCCTGAACAGAAAAAATTGAAATAGTTAGCCAAGCAGGTCTAACATTTGGCATTACAAGTCTGGCAAATATTGTCCATTCCCTTGCACCATCAATTTTTGCAGCTTCAATTAGTGACATTGGAAATCCTTCCATAAATTGTTTCATTAAGAACAATCCCATTGAACCACCAATTGCAGGCAATATCAAAGCCCAATAAGTATCAACAATATGAAGTCTGCACATAATTAAATAGTTTGGAATTCCTGTTACATATCCTGTAAACATAAGAGCAACAACTGCTAATTTAAAGAATGTTTTTCCAAGAGGGAAATCATATTTTGCAAGAACATAAGCTGCCATTGAAGCAATCACAACATGTCCAAAAGTTCCAACGACTGTAATCAAAACTGTATTGAATACGTATCTAGAAAAAGGAACCCACGATTGACTCATAGTTACAAGCAAATCAGAAAAGTTATTCAATGTTGGACGGCGTGGCATTACAGTTGGAGGAAATTTAAACAATTCATCAAGAGGTTTTAAGGATTGAGAAATTGCAAAGAACAAAGGAAAAACCATTATTACTGAGCAAATTCCAAGGAAAATATAAATTCCAATATCACCGCTAACCGATCTATTTGGTCTTCTTCTGTGTTTATAATGATGTATTTTTGTTTGATCTGAATACATAGACTTAGATTTCATTTTTTCCTCCTAGTGACCTACTCTATTTAATAGAGCTTGAATAAGTTTGTTACAAATAATCATCGAGAGGAACAGAACGGTTGCAATAGCAGACGCATATCCCATTTCAAAACGTGAGAAACCATAGTCAAAAAGATGCGTTACAATAGTTCTGGCACAATAATCTGTACTTGGATAACCTGCAATCTGCATAGGAATTTCACATACATTAAAAGCTGTTGTAATTGACATAACAGCTCCGAACAAAAGCATTGGTTTCATATTAGGCAAAGTTATAAACCATAATTCTTGCCATCTGTTTTGAATTCCATCAATATACCCAGCTTCGTACTGAGCTTGATCTATACCTTTTAAACCGGCAACAAAAGCAAGGAATCCTGTTCCCAAACTTGTCCAAAGAATTACAGGAATAATAACTTTCATTACATATTCAGGATTCGTAAGAAATGTAATCGGTTTACTCACAAAGCCAATTTTTATAAGCCATGAGTTAATCCAACCATATGCATCATCTTGGAAAAGATTCTTAAAGATTAAATATGCTGATCCAGAAATAGAAGGTGCATAGAAAAAGAAAACAACAAGTGTTCTAACCCATTTTGGTAGCTCATTAATCAGCCACGCAAACAAGAAAGCAATAATATATCCTACAGGTCCTGTAATAATTGCAATAATAAATGTATTTTTTACCGCAGTTTGAAATACTTCATCTTGCAAGAATAAATTCATATAATTTCTTAATCCAATAAATTCTGGTTTTTCAAGAATATTAAAATTAGTAAAACTATAATAAATTGAATTTATCATTGGCATAATGTTAAAAGTTATAAACAAAACTGCATAAGGCAGAAGAAATAGATAGCAAAATTTCATCACTTTAGCTCTGTGCCAAGTATCTGATAATTGCAACTTCTTTTTATTTATATATTTAGATAATAAATCATTTTTCATTCTAAATCCCCTTACTCTGTCGGCAAATTGAATTCTTGTCGTTTTCGAGTCAATTCTTCGTTAATTTTTCTTGTATAATCGATAAGAACTTCACGTGCGTCATTTTTCTCATTAATTACCTTACGAGTGCCGTTTACAATATGACGAGGTGTATAATAACTTCCAGGAACTTCAGGCAAACCAACTGATTCATCAAGTGAATTCACAAGAATTTCAAGCTGAGCAGAATTCCAAGAAAGTTGTCTTAATGAATCAATATTTGCAGTTGCATAACGAGCTGAAGATCCCAACAACGCTTCTATTTCACGTCCAAAACGAACCTGTATATCTGATGAAACCCACCATTTCATAAATTCCCAAGAATTGCTCATTCTCTTTTCATTTTGTTTGATTTCACGCCATGTTCTTTCATCAATATTTGGAGCCAATTCATCAGAAACTTCGTTTCCATAAACAGAACCAAAAACCATATTTGCTGCATTAGGATCAGAAATATAATCAGAAGCTTCAGGGCCTTTCTTTATCATCATACAACAAACACCACTAGCGGCAGTTGATCTATCAATGTATTTTTTTCCAGAAGAATCTGTTCTTTCAGTTCCAGGTAAATAAGTGAAGTCCCACAAACCTCTAATTTCAGGGGCTGAAACAATAAGCGTATTATATGTGGAGTAGTTTGCAATTCCTATTGGCATTTCGCCTGAACGGAAACGGCTTACAAAATCATAAACAGTAGGAAGTCCGTAACTATTGAACAAACTAGTATAAGTTTTGAAAGACTCAATTCCCTGTTCACTATCGACCAAACTCTTTGTTCCTTTATCGTTATAAATTCTTCCACCTTTTTGATAAATCATTGAATAGAATGTTGACATATCTGGTAACTGAATATTTGGATAAGGAACTCCAACTGTTAAGTTATTTCCTTGCAAAGTTGGTAAAATTTCAATCAACTGTTCCCAAGTTTGAGGAACTTCAAGACCAAGCTGTTCAAGAATATCTTTTCTGTAGAACATTAAATTGACAGTTTCAGTTTCTGGAAGAGCATATACTCCGCCATCATATTTGTAAGCCTCATAAGCACTAGGATTAAATTGACCTAGTATTTTTTCACAATCATCAAAGCGCATCAGATTAACATCTGCATTTCGTAAAGCATAATCGACAGGCTTTGTGCAATCTGATGAAATAACAACATCAGGACCATTTCCGGCAACTACAGCATTTAATAATGCATTAATATCAATCAACTTAACATTAACACCTACACCCGAAACTGGCGTAAAACTATCATCAATCATATTTTTTAAGATAGTACTTTGGTCACGACCTGTTACAATCCAAAATTCAATAAGATTATCATCATTTTTATCATAAACATTTCCCAAAGAAGACGAATCAACAAAGAAAGAAGTAAAGAAAGACAAGATTTCATGCTTTGCATTTAAGAAGAAATTTGATTTTTTTGCTTTAATTGGAGTTCCTGCACTTTGAACAAGGACAAAATCAACATCGAGTTTTATTTCTGTAATCGACTGCAAAGAACCACCTAAAGAAGTGACATTATCTTTAAAATTCGAGAATGCTTTTGTAATTTTTTCAGGATGATTGTAGAATTCTTCCAATTGAATTGCCAAAGTTTCAGCAATTGCAATTTTATCAGATTTTTGTCCTGTAATTTGAACATAATCATCAATCAACTTGTACAATCTTTTGCTTTCCAAAAGCATTGCTTCAACTTCATTTGGATAAACTTTTTCAATTTCATAATCACGGAATTGATCTGGAGTTGAACTTGTTAATAAAAGAATAGTTCTATAAATAACATTCAATCTGTAAATTGAATCTTGCAACTGACTAACAACAGATCCAATTTCAC